>NZ_CAXAVR010000017.1:0-36081 GCF_963972535.1 uncultured Salegentibacter sp. | reverse complement strand
GTATAATCGCCCATATTGACCACGGAAAAAGTACCCTGGCAGACCGTTTACTGGATTTTACCGGTTCTGTAACCGATCGTGAAAAGCAGGAGCAGCTCCTCGATAGTATGGATCTTGAACGTGAGCGTGGAATTACGATTAAAAGTCACGCGATACAGATGGATTATGAATACGAAGGTGAAAAATATGTTTTAAATCTTATCGATACTCCGGGCCACGTAGATTTTTCTTACGAAGTTTCACGTTCTATCGCGGCCTGTGAAGGTGCTTTACTGGTTGTAGATGCAGCACAAAGCATACAGGCACAAACTATTTCTAACCTTTACCTTGCCCTGGAAAACGATTTGGAGATTATTCCGGTGCTTAACAAAGTAGATTTGCCTAGTGCCAATCCCGAAGTTGTAAGCGACGATATCGTAGACCTTCTTGGGTGCGAACATTCAGATATTATTCCCGCCAGTGCAAAAACCGGCCTTGGAATTGAAGAAATTCTTGCTGCAATTATTAAAAGAGTTCCGCCGCCAAGTGGAAAAGTAGATGCTCCTTTAAGAGCTTTGATCTTTGATTCGGTTTACAACCCGTTTCGAGGAGTAGAAACTTATTTTAGGGTAATTAACGGTTCGATCAAAAAAGGGCAGAACATCAAATTTGTTGCTACCGATAAAAATTATTTTGCAGACGAGGTTGGAACATTACGTTTAAAGCAATTCCCAAGGCAGGAAATTAAAACTGGTGATGTAGGATACCTTATCACAGGAATTAAAGATGCCCGGGAAGTAAAAGTGGGTGATACGATTACCGATGCTAAAAACCCAACTACAGAAGCAGTAGCTGGTTTTGAAGATGTAAAACCAATGGTATTTGCAGGAATCTATCCCGTGGATACCGAGGATTATGAAGAACTGCGCAGTTCTATGGAAAAGCTTCAGTTAAACGATGCTTCATTAGTATTTTTGCCTGAAAGTTCTGCTGCATTGGGCTTTGGTTTCCGTTGTGGATTTTTAGGAATGCTCCACCTTGAAATTATTCAGGAGCGATTGGAACGGGAATTTGATATGACGGTAATTACTACCGTACCTAACGTATCTTATAATGCATTCACAAATAAAAACCCTGACGATCTAATTCTTGTTAACAACCCGTCAGACTTACCGGAACCTTCTTCCTTAAATCGTGTAGAAGAACCTTATATAAAAGCTACCATTATCACTAAATCTGATTATGTAGGAAATGTGATGTCGCTTTGTATTGAAAAACGAGGAGAAATCACTAATCAAACCTACCTAACCACAGAGCGTGTAGAGCTTTCTTTCGATATGCCTTTGGCAGAAATTGTTTTTGATTTCTACGACAGGCTAAAAACTGTATCTCGAGGCTACGCCTCCTTCGATTATTCGCCAATAGGAATGCGCCAGTCAAAATTGGTTAAAGTAGATGTTTTACTAAACGGAAATATAGTTGATGCACTCTCTGCCCTACTTCACGTAGATAACGCCTACGATATTGGGAAGAAAATGTGTGAAAAGCTGAAGGAATTAATCCCGAGACAGCAATTTGATATTCCAATTCAGGCAGCTATTGGGGCTAAAATAATTGCCCGTGAAACCGTAAAAGCACTTAGAAAAGATGTTACCGCAAAATGTTATGGTGGTGATATTTCCCGTAAAAGAAAACTTCTTGAAAAGCAGAAAAAAGGTAAAAAACGTATGCGCCAGGTAGGAAATGTGGAAATCCCACAAGAAGCATTTATGGCTGTATTAAAGCTGAATGATTAGAAAATTGATTATTAGGTAATTTCGTATCTTTAGTTGAAAATAAGGACTATGGATCTTGTAAATAGAAAATATAACTTAATTCAAGAGCTCACTAAAGTTAAAGATGAGCGGGTTATAGAGGATATTGAAAAAATTCTAAGTCCTGATATTACAACTTCGCAAAAAGAAGAACTCGATAATAGAATAAAAAGCTTTGAAAAAAATCCCGAAAATCTTTCAGATTGGGATAGTTTTAAAGAAACCTGGTAATGTCTTTTTCGGTAAAATTCTTAGCTGAAGTTAAAACCGATCTGGCGGAAGCTAAAAAATACTACCTAAAAAAAGGAGGAACTTTACTTTCAGAAGATTTTAAAGCAGAAATAAATTCTGAAATCGATTATATCCGCAAATTCCCTGAACATTATCAGGTTCATTACCAAAACCTAAGGCGAGCTTTGGTTACAAAATTTCCTTATGCAATTTTTTATCAAATTTCAGAAAATACATTAATTATTTTCGCAGTTCTTCATACAAGTCAGGATTATAAAAAAGTTCACAAAAGAAATGATTAATTTCAAATCTCCCTGAGATCAGGGATGTTTTTCTGTTTTCTACATTTTCTTAATTTTGTAAGTCTACCATCTAAAAACTAAAAAAAATGGCCGGACATAGTAAATGGGCAAATATAAAACACCGCAAAGGTGCACAGGATAAGAAACGTGCAAAGCAGTTTACCCGAGCAATTAAAGAGATTAGTGTGGCTGTAAAAGAAGGTGGCGGACCCGATCCTGAAGCCAACCCGGCCCTGCGTAATGCCATTTCTAATGCCAAGGGTGTGAATATGCCCAAAGACACTATAGAACGCGCTATTAAGAAGGCTAGCGGCGCTGATGCCGATAATTATGAACTCGTAACCTTTGAAGGTTATGGACCCAACGGAATCGCGTTTTTTATTGAATGTACTACCGATAATACTAATAGAACTGTAGCTTCAGTTCGGTCTACTTTTTCTAAAAATGGTGGAAACTTAGGAACCAATGGTTCATTGGAATTCCTATTTGATAAAAAAGGGGTATTTACCATTGAACGGGAGAAAATAGAGATGAATCTCGAAGAATTTGAACTCGAACTTATTGAAGGTGGTGCTTCAAAAATTGAAAAGGAAGATGATTATATCACTATTTATACCGATTTTAATGATTTCGGCCTAATGGCTTCTAAATTAGAAGAATTGGAAATTGAAGTAAAATCTTCTGAAGTTCAAAGAATTCCTATGAATACCGTAGAATTACCTGTGGAAGACGCCAAAAAAATCCTGAACCTCGTTGAAAAATTTGAAGACGACGACGATGTTCAAAACGTTTATCACAACATGGAAATTACCGATAACTTAATGGAAGAAATGGAAAAAGAAGCTTAATTATTTTTCCTGTTCCTGTTCTTCTCTATCACCCTCTAAAGCGTCAACCGTTTCCTCTTCATCTATGGTTTCGTTGTAATCTTCTTCTCCTTTTTCTTCACGCTGAATTTTCTTTCCTAGATAAACTAACTGAAATCCTTCCTCAATCTCCACATCTGAGCTGTGCGAAGGTATAATAGTTAAACCTCCCTTGTTATTTTTTACAAATAGCGGGATAATATCAGGATCGGTTTTAGAAATTTCAATTAAGCCTTCATAATGTTCCTTACTGTTAAGTACTAATTCGTGGATTTTAGGATAACTTCTGGAAACTTCGGTTAGCTTTATATAATCATCGGTATGAGAAAATAAACCTTCCGCCGGGTTTTTCTCGGGATTATTCATTTCATCGGCAGTAATAACCCTAAATGACCCGTTTTCTCCAAACTGCTTTTTAAATTTTGTTATCGCCGTTTTATTAATATCACTGTTTCCGGTCATGGCCATTAAATAACCAATATCATTCAGTTCAACATTATTCATTAAATCATCTGAATAAACGCTGCCTTCAATAGCATCAATCCCCAAATCCCGGGCTTTCTTTACATTATCAGAATTATTATCCAGGAGCACTACGTGCCGCTCATTATCGTGTAAATATTTTCCTATTAATCTTGCTATAGATGAAGCTCCAATAATTAAAATTCCTTGTGAATCTTTTATAAAAACGCCCACCAAACGTGCAAAAAGCCTTGCCGTGGCTGCATTTAATAAAACCGAACAGAGTACGATCATAAAAACTAACGGAGTAATATATTCGGCGCCTGCAATACCTTCACGCGCCAATCGTAAGCCGAATAAAGAGGCAATACCGGCGGCTACAATACCACGAGGTCCAACCCAGCTAACAAATGCAATTTCATTAACTTTTAAACCTGAACCCAGAGAACTTAAAATTACTCCCAGGGGCCTAATTAGTAAAACCACCACTCCAAAAAGAATAAGCGAATTCCAGTTAAAAACCAGTAAAAGCTCTTCAATTTCAATATTTGCAGCTAATAAGATAAAGAGTATAGAAATTAATAAAACACTTAGTGACTCTTTAAAATACAGCAGTTCTTTTATATTGGGTAATTTTTGGTTTCCCATAACCATTCCCATAATAACCACAGCCAAAAGTCCGCTTTCGTGGGCAAATGTATCAGCTAATACAAAAACTCCCAGTACGGTTGCCAGGATAAAAACATTGAGTAAATAGTGCGGAATTATCTGCCTTTTTATTAAAAAAGCCAACAAGTGGGCGAAGGTGAACCCAAATGTAAATCCAAAAAGTAAAATCTTACCAAATTCAATTAACGCTGTTTGAGTAAAATCCTGTCCTCCTTCAACCCTAATAAATTCAAACATTAAAACCGAAATAAGCGCACCTATAGGATCAATTAGAATTCCTTCCCATTTTAGAATCGAAGAAACGTGTGATTTTAAAGGAATATTCCGAAGAATTGGGGAAATAACCGTAGGACCGGTTACAATAATTAAGGCTGAAAATAAAAAGGAAATTTGCCAGGAAAGATCAAATATAAAATGCGCGGCTAAACCTGCACCTAAAAAGGTGACCACTGACCCAACGCTGATAAGTTTTAAAATTACCGGACCAATATTACCAACTTCACTTCTTTTAAGAGTTAATCCTCCTTCAAAAAGAATAACTGAAATAGCAAGAGAAACGAAATAAAACAAACTTTCCCCAGGGAATAAGCCTTCAGAGCCATTCCAAATAGGTTCTACCCATTTGGTACCGTCTTCACTAATTAAAGTTGAAATAGGACCAACTAAAAGGCCAATTAAAATAAGTGGTAAAATTGCCGGGGTTTTAATCTTCCAGGCTAACCACTGGGCCAGGATTCCCAATATTACCAAACTTGCAAGTTCTAACATGCGTTAATTATTTGAGCTATAAATTGCTATTTACAAAAATAGGTTGATTTAATGGCAACTCTCTAAGGATTTCAGGCTTTTTACTGAATAATTGAGTTTTAAATGTTTCAATTCCTTCCTCAATCTTTCAATACTTCTTGCTTCAAATCAGATTATTTTTCTTTGAATATTTCTTAGACGTACTCCGTTTAGTTTAATTTCAGAATATCTAATAAATACGATTTATAGTCATTTAACATAAATAAATATCTGTAATTAGTGAAAATATTGATATTTTGTAGGTTCAACCACCAAAATATTCTTTATGGAAGAATTAAATATCCTTAGTCTCCTAATTATTTTATTCAGTGCATGGTTAGGGGGCTCTGCCGCAAAAAAATTAGGGTATCCCGCAATTCTGGGAGAGCTGATTATAGGAATTTTACTTGGTCCCGCCCTGTTGGGAATCATGGAAACTTCTGAAATGATTAACGTCCTGGCCGAAGTCGGTATTATTCTGCTTATGGTTTATATAGGGATGGAAATTAATTTCAGGGATCTTGGAAAAGCTTCCTGGCCCGGGCTTTTAGCCGCTATTGGTGGTTTTATCGTGCCTTTTGCCCTTGGTTATTATTCCATAATTTATTTTGGAGGGACGCAAATGGCAGCAATTTTTGTGGCAATTGCGGTAGCCGTCACCTCACTCGCAACTAAAAGTAGAATACTCGTAGATTTAAAACTTCTCAATACCCGAATTGCTTACGTTCTTATGGCCGGTGCCCTTATTTCTGATACGCTCGCACTGGTTATTTTCGCAGGAATTGTAAGTTATGTAGACGCCGGGAGTATTGATACTCTTGGCCTGGTTTGGGTTGCCGGGAAAGCAATCTTATTCTTTGTTTTTACCGCACTTGCAGGAATTTATTTATTACCGCTATTAGGTAAATTTTTAATGAAGTCTAACTATACCAGTAGAACGCTACATTTTACCTTAATTCTAATTATTGTACTAGGTTTTTCTGAATTAGCAGAAGTAGCTGGATTACATAGTATTCTTGGAGCTTTTATGGCCGGTTTGTTTATTCGTGATGGTGTTTTTAACAGGCAAATTTCAAAAGATATTAACCATATATTTCACGATATTTCTATAGGTTTTCTGGCGCCTATCTTCTTTGTTTCCGCAGGATTTAATGTCACCCTTGAGGTCTTTCAAACAGATTTACTTATGCTTATAGTTGTAACAGTGGTTGCTATGGTAGGTAAAATCCTTGGTACTGCACTTTTTTACCTTCCCAGCGGTTATGGTTGGCGAGAAGGTATTGCCGTTGGGACCGGAATGAATGGGCGTGGCGCCGTAGAAATTATAATTGCAGGAATTGGTTTACAAATGGGCATTATTACAAGCGAAATTTTCTCTATACTCGTTTTTATGGCCATTTTCACCACCCTTACCGTCCCACTTTTCTTAACCTGGACTACAACCTGGCTAAGAAACAGAAACGAATTAGTACATCAGGAATCAAGATCAGGTTACATAATTTTAGGTGCCAATCCGCTTGGTTTGTATATGGCGAAACAACTTCAGCAAAAAGATGATGATGTGATTATTATAGATGCCAACCGCGAAATGGTTGCCGAAGCTAAAAAACAGGGCTTTAATAGTATGTACGGTAATATTCTAAAAGAAGAAACCCTGGAAGATGCCAAAGCCATAGAAAAAGGCACTTTTATAGGACTTACCGGCAATAGTGAAATAAACTTCCTGGCCGCACAACTGGCAGACGATGCATTTTATATTCCAAATAAAATTGTATTGGTTTCCCCTAGTGAAAGCGGCACCGATGTAGATATGCTTGATAAAATTAATGCTACTTCCCTGTTTGCCAATAAAACCGAATTAAAACCCTGGGCAGCAAAAATTAGCAATGGTAATTTTGAAGAAAAAACATACACGGTAGAAGAAGAAATTTCTACTCGGGAATGGGTAAAACAGCATAAAGACGATAAAAACTCTATTCTTCCATTTTTTATAGTTAATACTGAAGGAATTAAAAGACCTTTCCATTATAACGATACTATAGATGAAGGAGAAAAAATAATTTACCTGGAATAGCATTAATTTTAACCTCTTAAATTTTTGAAACATGCCTGCTAATAGAAATTTAGCAGCGCATGTTTTTTGCTTTTAGTAATTTGCAGAACCTAAACTGAATATTATGAAATTATACCCTATAGAATCTGGAAATTTTAAATTAGATGGTGGTGCTATGTTTGGTGTAGTCCCAAAAAGCCTGTGGAGCAGAACAAACCCTGCTGATTCTAATAATATGATAGATATGGCAGCCCGTTGCCTGCTTATAGAAAACGGTGATAAATTAAGTCTTATAGACACCGGAATGGGCGATAAACAAAGCGATAAATTCTTTGGTTTTTATTATCCCTGGGGTGAACATTCTTTAGATAAATCGCTTAAACAATACGGATTTCACCGAGATGATATTACCGATGTTTTCCTAACACACCTTCATTTTGACCACGTTGGAGGCGCCATAAAATGGAATAAAGACAAAACCGGGTATGAACCGGCTTTTAAAAATGCAAAATTCTGGAGTAATAAAGATCACTGGAAATGGGCAATAGAACCTAACGCCCGCGAAAAAGCTTCGTTTCTTCCTGAAAATATCCTGCCTATGGAAGAAAGCGGTCAGCTACATTTTTTAGATCGAAAAGAGAACAAAAGTTTCATACAGTCTCAGGAATTTGATTTTGGCGTGCTGTTTGTTGATGGACATACCGATAAGCAAATGATTCCGCATATTCAGTATAAAGATAAAACCCTTGTTTTCATGGCAGATTTGTTGCCCACAGCCGGTCATATTCCTTTACCATACGTTATGGGATTTGATACCCGGCCGTTACTAACTTTAACCGAAAAAGAGAAGTTTTTAAAACAAGCGGCAGATAAAGGTTATTATTTGTTCCTGGAGCACGATGCTCACAACGAAATTATCACTTTAAAAAACACCGAAAAAGGAGTTAGGTTAGACAAAACCTTTACTTTTAATGAACTTTTTAATTAAGTTGAATTCTGTATAAAATCAATTAAATTTTCAGATAAATTAAATTCAATAGAATAAATGAAAATACCCTTTTTAAAACCAGCATTAGTAATGGGAAGCGCCCTTATTTTAGCTTCCTGCGGAAGCGGCTCCCCAAAAATTGTTTCTACCCCAATTGCGAATATAGATTCTATTCCGCTTAAAATTACAGATCTTACTGAGACTCAACTCCAGGGTTGGGGCGGGGCCGATCTTGTAAATGATACTATTCCGGGAATGAGCGTTGATAAAGCTTATTCAGAAATTATTAAAAACAACAAAGGTCAAAAAACTATCGTAGCCGTTATAGACAGTGGCGTGGATATTGAGCACGAAGATCTTGATGGTGTAATCTGGACCAATACTGATGAAATTCCCGGTAATGGAAAAGACGACGATAATAATGGCTATATAGACGATATGCACGGCTGGAACTTTCTTGGTGATGCCGTAGAAGAAAATATGGAATACACCCGTATTTATAAGCGTTTAAAGCCAAAATATGAAGGTAAATCGGCTAGTTCTATAAGTACTGCAGATCGTGCCGAGTATATATACTACCAGGAAGCTAAAGAAGAATACGAGAAAGAATACGCTGAAACAGTACAAAACAAAAACCAGTACGAGCAAATTAAAAAGCAATTGGTAGCAGCCCACCAGGCTGTTTCTTCGCAACTTGGTAAAGAAGATTATACTAAAAAAGAGCTTAATGAAATGGAAGCTACCGGGCAATTGGCACAGTATAAAGCCATGTTGCAGCAAATTCAAAATAATGTAAACGAAAATATACCTGAAGCCTTAGATGAATTGGATGAAGGTATTGATTATTATGCCGGCCGTTTAGATACTCATTTTAACTTAGAATTAGACGGCCGTGCACCCGTAGGTGATGATCCTTATGATATTACTGATACAAACTATGGAAACGCCAATGTTATGGGACCTTCACAAGATAAAGAAGATCTAAAGCACGGCACCCACGTTGCGGGAATTATCGCTGCAGAAAGAAATAATAATATGGGTATTAAAGGTGTAGCCAATAATGCTGAAATTATGGTTTTACGTGCCGTACCAGATGGTGATGAGTACGATAAGGATATTGCACTGGCAATTCGTTATGCAGTAGATAATGGCGCAAAAGTGATTAATACTAGTTTTGGAAAATATTTTTCTCCTAATCCAGAGTGGGTTACAGAAGCCATTCAATATGCTGCAGAAAACGATGTTTTAATAGTAAATGCAGGAGGAAACGAAGGTCTTAATTTAGACGAAAACACGGTTTATCCCAACGATCAAACCCCGGAAGCACCCCAGGAAATTTCCGATAATTTCTTAACCGTTGGTGCTCTTAATTTTGATTATGGGTCTCAACTGGTAGCCGATTTTTCTAACTACGGAAAAACAAATATTGATGTTTTTGCTCCGGGAACTAAGATCTGGTCTACAACGCCAAATAATGAATACGAATATTTACAGGGTACCTCTATGGCTTCACCAGCCGTGGCTGGGGTAGCTGCAATTATTCGTTCATTTTATCCAAAATTAAGCGCTGCAGAGGTTAAACAAATTATCATGGACAGTGGTTTAACCACTAATGCCAATGTAATTGTAGGTGGCGATAGAAGCAATACTAAAGATTTTAAAGAATTATCTACATCAGGTAAAATGGTAAATCTTTACAATGCGCTTATTTTAGCCTCACAAACCAAATAGAATTAAAGTAAACTCCTGTGCAAGCCACGCCACGAGGCATAAATAGGAAAAAATATTTTAATTTCGAGGCATCCCGATGCTTCGGGACGGAGCATTTAAATCTCGATTATCGAGTAATATTTTGATCATAAAAACCACAATTAAATGAAGAAATTATTATTAAGTCTGGCCCTAGTTGCAACCTCTCTGGCCAGTGCCCAAAACAACACCAGCTACTGGCAACAGCACGTAGACTATAAGATGGAGGTAGATATGAATGTTGAAAATTTTCAATATACCGGTACACAGGAATTGGAATACACCAATAACTCACCTGATACTTTAGCTCGCGTTTTTTATCATTTATATTTCAATGCTTTTCAACCCGGAAGTGAAATGGATGTGCGCTCTACAAGCATACAAGATCCAGATAGAAGGGTAGGAGACCGCATTTCTAAATTAACCGAAGATCAACAGGGTTATTTAAGAGTTTCAAGCCTTAATCAAAACGGAAACGAACTTTCCTATGAAGAAGTTGGAACCGTGCTGGAAGTTGAGCTAGACGAACCTATTTTACCGGGAGAAAAAGCTACTTTTAATATGAAATTTAAAGGCCAGGTGCCCGAGCAAATTCGCCGTTCCGGTAGAAATAGCTCAGAAGGTGTAGCGCTTTCTATGAGCCAGTGGTTTCCTAAAATGGCAGAATATGATTTTGAAGGATGGCACGCAGCACCTTATATAGGCCGTGAATTCCACGGGGTTTGGGGAGATTTTGACGTAAAACTTACCATTGATAAAGACTATACCGTTGCCGCTTCAGGATACCTTCAAAATCCAGAAGAAATTGGTCACGGCTATTCTGATGAAGAAGTAGAAGCAGAAGGTGACACGCATACCTGGCATTTTGTAGCACCAAAAGTGCACGATTTTACCTGGGCTGCAGATCCTGAATATATTCACGATAAAAGAACTGCTGAAGACGGAACTGTACTTCACTTTTTCTATAAAGACAATGATGAAATAAAGGAAAACTGGAAAAATCTTCAGGAAAAAACCGAAGATTTACTAATATTTTTCAATGAAAATATAGGCCCTTATCCGTGGGATCAATATACCGTAGCACAAGGTGGCGATGGCGGAATGGAATATGCCATGCTAACCTTAATTACAGGAGAACGTAATTTTGGAAGCCTTGTAGGTGTAACCGCTCACGAACTTGCACACGCCTGGTTTCAGCATTTAATGGCTACAAATGAGAGTAAACACGAGTGGATGGACGAAGGTTTTACCAGCTATATTTCCAGCCGTGCAATGAACCAGGTTATGGAAACCTATGCTGAAAATCCGCATACCGGTTCTTACCGCAGCTATATGGGCTTAGCAAACTCGGGGATGGAGCAACCACAAACCACCCAGGCAGATCGTTATGCTTTAAACGCCGCTTATGGCGCATCTGCATATTCTAAAGGTGCGGTATTTTTAGCGCAATTAGGCTATGTTATTGGAGAAGATAATCTTGATAAAACTTTAAAGCGTTATTATGACGAATGGAAGTTTAAACACCCAACGCCAAACGATTTTATAAGAGTTGCCGAGAAAGTTTCAGGTGCAGAATTAGACTGGTATTTAAACGACTGGACGCGTACTACTAATACTATAGATTACGGAATTAAAGAAGTTACCGAAGCAGATGATAATTCGACTAAGGTAACTTTAGAAAGAAAAAAATTAATGCCTATGCCTATAGATCTTACTGTTCGTTATACCAATGGCGAAGAGGAAATGATCTATATCCCGTTGCAAATAATGCGTTGGGAAAAATCTGCAGAACACGAAAACTGGACCGTAGCAAAAGATTGGGCCTGGGCCTATCCAACCTTCGAATTGAACATAGATAAACCACTTAGTGAGATTGAAAGTATAGAAATAGACGAATCTCAACGAATGGCCGATGTAAACAGGGATAATAACCTTTATACTGCCGAAGAATCTTCAGAAGAAGTACAGGAGTAGTTTTTCGAAATTTTTAAATTAATAATTAGACCTCACAGTTTTATACCTGTGAGGTCTTTTTTTATGAGAGCTTTTATCATTACTTGGTACGTCATTCTGTCCCGAAGCTTCGGGATTGTTTCAGAATTTAAGCCTCTTAGAACTCCGAACAAATTTCGGAGCAGGCTCTGAAACAAGTTCAGGTTGACGTATATAATTTAACCCCTATAGCTTATTAATTCCATTTATTTCCGCTTAAATTTTTCATAGAGAACTTAAAACTATGCTTACTTTTGAACTATGGATGAAAGTTTTGGAAAAGACGAAAAATTAAAGAGCAAAAAGCTCATAGATATATTATTTCAGGAAGGAAAATCGGTTAAAAAATATCCGCTAAAACTCATCTATCTCCCCATTACCAATCCTGAAATTACTACTTTTAAAACCGGGGTTTCAGTACCTAAAAAACTGGTAAAAACTGCTGTTGGCCGCAACCGTATTAAACGTTTGATGCGGGAAGCTTTCAGAAAAAATAAGTATCTTGTAACCAGCAACTTCACACAACCTTATGCTTTGATGTTTATTTATATTTCCAGGGACGAAATTAGTCTGGAAGACCTAAATAAAGCAATGATAAAAGTAATGGAGAAGTTTAATGAATCGGAAAATAAAATAAGCTGAATTTCTATAAATCGGCTTAAATCACCTCGGAAAATTTAATCTCGATTATCGAGTAAAAATATTGAAAAATGAAAAAGAAACTCGCCAAAAAAATTGCGGTAGTTACGCTGGGCGCTACGTTAATTTTCAGCAGTTTTGGCTTTAAATCTGATTTCTTTGAGATCGCCAAACAAATTGAAATTTTTACCACGCTTTTTAAGGAAATAAACATGAACTATGTTGAAGAAACCAATCCTGCCGCTTTAATGGATACCGCGATTAAAGCGATGCTGGCCGATTTGGATCCTTATACCAATTACTGGAACGAGCAGGATGTTGAAGCCGCAAGAATCAATAATTCCGGGGAATACAGCGGTATTGGAGCCACAGTACAGGTAATAGAAGATGCTTTATTGATTATGGAACCTTATAAAGGTTATCCCGCCGATGAAGCCGGTTTAAAAGCCGGGGACGAAATTATTGAAATTGAAGGAATAAAAGTAGCCGATTATACCGATGATGTTGGAGAATTACTCAATGGCTCTTCAGATTCTCAAATTAATATTAAATATCGTAGACAGGGAGAAATAAAATCAACCGAGCTTACCAGGAGTGCTATCAACTTAAAAGCAGTGCCTTTTTATCAACTTTTAGACGAAAAAACCGGGTATATAGTGCTTTCCCGCTTTAATGCCAAAGCTTCTTCAGAAACAATTAGGGCGCTAAAAGATCTAAAAAACCAGGGGGCCGAAGAAATTATACTGGATCTTAGAGGAAATCCCGGCGGCTTATTAACTGAAGCTATAAACGTGAGTAATATTTTTTTACCAAAAGGGGAATTGATTACTACCACAAAATCGGTTATAGAAAAATATAACAAAGCTTACCAAACTCAAAAAGAACCCATAGATACGCAAATTCCGTTGGTGGTTTTAGTAAACGGACGTAGTGCTTCGGCCAGCGAAATTGTAGCTGGCGCTATTCAGGATTTGGATAGAGGAGTGGTTGTAGGTGCCAGAAGTTTTGGAAAAGGTCTTGTACAACGCCCAAAAGAACTCGCTTACGGTACGCAGCTTAAGATTACTATTTCCCGTTATTATACGCCTAGCGGAAGGTGTATACAGGCTTTAAACTATGCCGAAAGAGATGAAGAGGGGAAAGCGATAAAAAGAGCTGTAGAAGATTATAACGAATTTAAAACCAGGAATGGACGCAGCGTTTTTGATGGCGGCGGAATTTCTCCCGATGTTAAACTGGAAACCTCAGAATACAGTAATATTACCAATGCGCTACTGGCGCAAAATGCTATTTTTAATTTTGCTACCGAATATTATTATAAAAATGATTTGAAAGATCCTGAATCATTCGAGTTCACCGATGCAGATTTCAACAATTTTAAATCCTTCTTGAAAACCTCTAATTTTGACTATAAAACCGCTACAGAACAGGAACTTGAAGAACTGCTTGCCATTGCTTCTCAAGAAGGTTATGAACAGGATATTCTAGGTCATTATAAGAGTATTTCTACTGAAATTGAAGCTCAAAAGAAAAAAGAATTAGACGAGAAAAAGCACGAAATAGTAAGCATTTTAACCGATGAGATTATTAAGCGATATTTCTATAAAGAAGGCTTGTATGAATACTACGTTGAAAACAATCCTGAAATCTTAGAGGCTAAATCTATTTTAAACGATAGTCAGCGTTATTCAGAAATTTTGCAATAATTATTTTACCATCGCGATATGCGGAATTCCATCTTCAAGATAACCTTCGCCTATTTGCATAAAGCCATGACTTTCGTAGAAATCGGTTAAATATATTTGAGCAGAAAGTTTAATATTATCGGTTTTAAAACGCTCTTTAATAGCTTCTACAGAAGCTTTTAAAATAAGATGCCCATAAGCATTTTTACGTTCAGATTCTTTCACTACAACCCGGCCGATAGCGGCTTCGTCAAAATAAAATCCTTTATCAAAACAGCGAGTATAGGCAATTATATTCCCATCTTTAACCCCTATTACGTGCAGCGCGTCGCTGTCTTTACCATCTATATCCTGGTAAACGCAATCCTGTTCTACTACAAAAACTTCAGACCGAAGTTGTAATACCTGGTAAAGCTCTTCAAGACTAAGTTCATTGAAATTTTTAATAAGGATTTCCATATTTTTCTAATGAATATTTGTTCAGAAATAATAAAAGAAAAGACTGTTTGAAAAGTTTTAAATCGTCATCCTGAACTTTTTTCAGGATCTAAGATGTTAATAATAAACACAAGTTAGAAGCTATACTTTTCAGACAGTCTCGATTATATTAAAATATTAATTTTCAACCGGAATCTTATCTACTCGTTTTTGATGTCTTCCACCTTCAAAAGAAGTTTCCAGAAAAATTTCAACCATATCTACTGCCTGGTGTTCTGAAACAAAACGAGCGGGAATACTCAATATATTGGCATTGTTATGTTCTCTGGCCAGTTTAGTGATCTCACCCGTCCAGCACAAAGCAGAACGCACACCCTGGTGTTTATTAGCGGTCATATTTGCACCATTACCACTGCCACAAATAATAATTCCAAAATCTACCTTTTTGGTTTCAACATCATCTGCTACCGGGTGCACAAAATCTGGATAATCTACACTATCATCACTGTTAGTACCATAGTTAATAACTTCTAACCCCTTGTTTTTCAGGTAATCAACAACCTTTTTCTTGTATCCGGTACCTGCGTGATCGTTTCCTATTGCAATTTTCATAATTAAGTTTTTAGCTGTCACAAAGGTAAAAAAACCACTTAGTAACAAGGTTATTTTCAATTGTTAATTACTTTTTAAATATCCTTTAGTATCAAGGCTTTAGTATTGACATAGCATTGTGGATAAGCATTGATGAGAAACTGAGAAACTTATTTGCGGTATTCAAATTAAATTTCAATAGCAAAATATCTACGAGTAAATCAAATTATAAGACTGTTATTTTTAGCAAAGTTATCAGCACATAAAAACAGGTTGTGAACACTAAATTAATTTTCATTTATCCCGATTAGATATTAAGATTTGGTTATCAACTTTTGTTAAGTAAATACTAAAATAGTAAGATTTCCAGTCTTTTAGAACTTTAGAAGTATGTTAATAAGTTGTTATCAAACTAAGCTAACTTAAAAACCAAATAAACCTCAAAAAAATTATTCTACAAGTTAACAGCCTATAATAATCATTAGTTTTAATTTTTATAAAAAGAAGAAAAATATATAATAATATATAATGTTAATAACATTGAATGCTATCTGTGAAAATTGAAATTTGAGTTTGGAATTTTAAAGTTTAACCTTATAAAATATAAGGCTCTGAAAATGAGTAAAATTGGGAATTTGAACTTATAACTTTTAAAATAAAAAAGTTTAAAAAACTATAAATCAGTTATTTAAATGAATATTTTATAGTATGTAGTTTCTTCTGAAACACTTATTTTTTCATCCGTATAGAGCTTGGCTGATTTAATATCTACCTGGCTTTTTTTATTTAAGGAGAGGTTTATAGAAGCTATAAAACCTATTAATCCAAGTAGGAAAATTAAAACGAAGAGGAGCGATATTTTATGGGCTTTTTTCATAGCAACTTGATTACCAGATGTTGCAAATATCTCGAATATGTATTGCAGCAACTTTAAATTAAAATTAAGAAAAAATTAAGATTTGAGGTATGTAATTTGTTTGAAGTAGTAAAAAACGGGGGATTTTACCCAGTACGAAATTTATGTTAAGGAAATGTAAAAATATTTTGTAATAGAATAATTTTCAGAGCGCTTAACAAAACTTTAATCGCAAATAGATGTCATTTAATGCAGAAGCCGTAATTTTATACTTTAAATATTGAAATGAGTAAAAAGAATAAAAATAAATCCCAACACCAGGGTGACCTTGCCAAAAGTATAATAGATATCCTTAGAAAGGAACCTGGAAAAACCTTTAATCATAAGCAAATTGCCGCTAAACTTGGAGTTAATGATGCTACAAGTAGAAATAATATTATTAAAAAATTAGCCCAGTTAACTGCAAAAAAACAGATTGAAGAAGAGGAACGCGGAAAGTTTAAAATTAGTAAGAAAAGTAACGATTATTACCACGCCGTGATAGATATGACCACCAAAGGTTATGCCTACGCCCTGGTAGATGAGTTAGAAGATGATGTTTTTATCTCTCCCAAAGATCTTAATACGGCTTTTAACGGTGATGAAGTAGAAATATATATTTATAACAGAAAGCGAAATAAAAAATCTGAAGGAGAAGTAACCCAAATTTTAAAGCGTAAAAGAACCGAATTTGTTGGTGTGCTGGATATGCAAAAAGATTTTGGTTTTGTTGTTATTGGCGATCCTAAGATGTATACCGATGTTTTTGTGCAGAAGAACAAAATGGGTGATGCTAAGAACGGCGATAAAGTAGTTGTTGAAATTGAAGAATGGCCAGAGAAAGCCGATTCTCCTTTTGGTAAAATTATTCAGGTTTTAGGTACTCCCGGTGAACATCATACCGAGATACATTCTATCCTTGCACAATACGGTTTGCCGCACGAATTTCCGAAAGAAATAGAAGATTTTGCCGATGAAATTGATACTTCAATTCAGCCGGAAGAAATTAAAAAACGGCGCGATATGCGCGATGTTTTGACATTTACCATAGATCCTGCGGATGCAAAAGATTTTGATGATGCCCTGAGTTTTAAAAAATTGGAAAACGGAAATGTGGAAATAGGAATTCATATTGCCGATGTTTCGCATTATGTACAACCGGGAACTATTTTGGACGACGAAGCATACGAACGTGCAACATCGGTGTATTTAGTAGATCGCGTGGTGCCAATGTTGCCCGAAGTACTTTCAAACAACGCCTGTTCTTTAAGGCCTAACGAAGAAAAATATACTTTTTCGGCAGTTTTTGAAATCGATAAGAGTACAAAAGTGGTTAACGAATGGTTCGGGAGAACCGTGACATATTCTGATGCGCGTTTTGCTTACGAAGAAGCTCAACAGATTATAGAAACCGAAAAAGGAGAAATTCCTGAAGATATTTCTATCCAGGATAAAGCTTATACGGTGAAAGATGAAATTGTTGATGCTGTTTTAACTATGAATTCAATGGCTAAAAAGATGCGTTCCGCAAGGATGCGTCAGGGTGCAATTTCTTTTGATAAAGTGGAAGTTAAATTTCAATTAGATGAAGAAAATGAACCTGTAGGTGTTTACTTTAAAACAGCCAAAGATGCCAATAAACTTATTGAAGAATTTATGCTTTTAGCCAACCGAAAAGTGGCTGAATTTATAGGAAAACGAGAACAAAAGAAGACTTTTATTTATCGTTGTCACGACGAACCCGACGAAGAAAAACTTGTTTCTTTAAATAGCCTGGTTTCCAGGTTTGGTCACGGTTTAAATCTTAAAAACAGGAAAACTGTTTCTTCTTCATTAAATCAGTTGCTACAGGATGTTCAGGGTAAAAAGGAGCAAAACTTAGTAGATACACTGGCTATTAGAACAATGAGTAAAGCCTATTATGGCACCGAAAATATTGGCCATTATGGTTTAGCTTTTGATTATTATTCGCATTTTACTTCGCCAATTAGAAGATATCCAGATGTGATGGTGCATCGTTTATTGCAGCGTTATTTAGATGGGCAACCTTCAGCAAAAGAAGAAGAATATGATGAAAAATGTCATCACTCCAGCGAGATGGAAAACCTTTCTTCAAATGCTGAAAGGGATTCTATTAAATATATGCAGGTGAAATTTATGATAGATCACCAGGATAAAGAATTTGTGGGTGTAATTTCTGGAGTAACAGACTTCGGGATATTTGTGGAAATTATAGAAAATAAATGCGAAGGAATGATTCGTCTTCGCGATATAAAAGGCGATCATTATGATTTTGATGCCGATAATTACGCTATTGTAGGTAGAAAAACCAAAAAGTCTTACCAATTAGGAGATGAAGTGATCGTAAAAGTGAAAAATGCCGATTTAGTAAAAAGACACTTAGATTTTACACTTATCGGAAAAAATGAAGAGTAAATAAATTTCAGAAAAAATAGAACGTCATCCTGTTCCGAAGTTTCTTATTATTTCAGGATCTAAGTTGGTGAACAACTTAGAATTTAAAAATAAATTCAGGATAAAGGCTGAAAAGACCTTCGGGCAGACTTAACTATAAATTTTTTAAAGATGAAAAAATATCTTTTTATACTGTTTTTAATGAGTGTTGGTATGCTAAGCGCCCAGGAACTCACCCAGGATTTAGAAGATTTTAATGAAATTAAAGTATATAATGGTTTGGATGTTATTCTAAAAGAAGCAAACCAGAATAAAGCCACCATAACAGGTGAAAACCGTACTGATGTAAAATTCAAAATTGATAATGGCATTTTAAAAGTGCGAATGAGTATTGATGAAATTCTGGATAATGATAATACTCAGATCACAATTCAGTTTAAAAAACTTGATAAAATTGATGCCCGCCAGAATGCTTCCATAAAAGTTGATTCTAAATTAAAGCAGGATTTACTTCATTTAAATGCTTCAGAAGGCGCCGATATTTTTGCTGATGTAAAGCTTAATAAACTCTATGTTGATTCAAATACTGGAGGCGAAATTGAGGTTGAAGGTAAAACCGAAGATCAGGAAATAGACATTAATACCGGTGGAAAATTCTTCGCAAAAAATTTAAAGTCGGTAAATACCAAAATTAGTATCAAAGCCGGTGGCGTTGCAGATATTACTGCTAGCGGAAATGTAGAAGCAAAGGTTAGGGCAGGAGGTACGGTAAACGTATATGGTAATCCTAAAACTTTAGATCAAAATACCCTGTTTGGCGGCAAAATAATTAGAAAAAACTAAAAAGTCTACATTTGTAAAATAATACAATTGTATGTTTCAGGATGTATTAGCAGCCCTACCCTTAGGTCTTTTTTTAGCATTTTTACTTGGTCCGGTATTCTTTGTGTTACTGGAAACTGCTGCTATTAAGGGCTTTAGAGCCGCTTTTGCATTTGACTTAGGTGTTATTTTAGCCGATATTGTATTCCTTTTTGTCGCCTATTTAAGTACTACCAAACTACTAGCCAGCATAAAAGACGATCCTGCACTGTTTATCTTTGGTGGTATGATTCTAGCCACTTATGGGGTAATGAGCTTTGTACAGACCAAAAAAGTACTTAGGCAGGAAGATGATACCCCAGAGATAAGAAAACTCAGTAAAAGCGATTATATGGGTTTGGCAGTAAAAGGATTTCTGTTGAATTTCATCAATATTGGTGTCCTGGGTTTTTGGTTAGGATTAATTATCGTTTTTGGGCCAAAACTGGATATGGAACAGGATCGTATAATGGTTTTCTTCGGAAGTGTTTTAGGAACTTATCTCGTTTTAGATGTTTTTAAAATTTTACTCGCCAAAAAGTTAAACCGAAAATTAACCCCAAACCGAATCTATCTTATGAAAAAGGGGATTAGTATAATGCTTATCGTTTTTGGCGGAATGCTAATTTTCCAGGGACTTTTTCCCAACCAGGTGAACGGAATTAAAGATCAAATTGAAACGATTACTCCAAACGATACCATTAAGAATTAAGTATAAACCTTGAATTTTGCGTATAAAAAAAGCCCCTTAGAAAAGGAGCTTTTTTTGAGGCATCGAGCGGATTCGAACCGCTGTACAAGGTTTTGCAGACCTCTGCCTAGCCACTCGGCCACGATGCCCTGTTTTATTTAAGGGTTGGCAAATGTAATAAAAATTTATAGTTTAAAAAATAAAACTAATTAGTGGTATTCAGGAAGATTTAGTAGACTAAAATTAATAAAATTTAGTTCTTTAAATCTTTTCTAAATATTGAAAGCCAAAAAATTAACGCGATTTACTTCTAATTACACTAACCATTGCCACATTTCCACCAATAGGCGGATTTATTTTTGAAACTTCAACCTTTGCTTTTTGTACTAAAATTATTTCATCTAAAACTCTTTTTAAAATACGTTCGGCTACGTTTTCCAGAAGCTTAGACCTAATTGCCATTTCTTCTTTAACAATTTTGTTTAAATGTACATAGTCTATGGTATCTCCAAGAGAATCGGTCTTTGCAGAATGAGATAAATCGCCTTTCACCTTAAGATCTACCCGATAATCACTTCCTATTTTTCCTTCCTCATCAAGACAACCGTGATAGGCAAAAACCCTGATGTTTTTTAATTTTATACTTCCCAAAAGATTATTTTTTACTCAATTATAGAGATTATCTTATTTAAATTATTCCTGAAATTCAGGATCCTCAGCTTGCGCGTGTGGAGTTTACAAAGATAAGCGGGTAGGTGCTTTAATTCAATTTTATTGCCCGGGATTTTATTATTTTCCTCAAAGATTTGAATTTGAGTTCTACTTAATCAAAATATATTATTTCTTGTCTGGCAAAGCTTGGGTGCGGCGACCTATTTTTTGGTAACTTTGCGGCTTATTCCATGCAGGGTTTAATATTTTGAACCCGGCTCGAATCTAAAAATAAATGTCTGATTTTAACCTCTTTTACGAGGTTTTTGATTTTAATAAATTATGGCTGAAGAAAAAAGATCGCTCAATTTTATTGAGCAAATTATAGAAGAAGATCTTCAAAATACCCACAAAAAAGAAGAACTAAAATTCAGGTTTCCGCCTGAACCTAATGGTTATCTTCATATTGGGCACGCGTCTTCTATTTGCTTAAATTTTGGTTTAGGCGAAAAATACAATGCGCCCGTAAACCTTAGATTTGACGATACAAATCCTATTAAGGAAGAGCAGGAGTTTGTAGATGCTATAAAAGAAGATGTTTTGTGGCTTGGTTTTAAATGGGAAAAAGAATGTTATGCTTCAGATTATTTTCAGCAGTTATATGATTGGGCTGTAGAAATGATAAAAAATGGGGATGCTTATGTAGATAGCCAGACATCAGAAGAAATTGCGCTTCAAAAAGGAACTCCAACCGAACCAGGGAAGGAAAGTCCATATAGAACTCGTTCTGTAGAAGAAAACCTGGACCTATTTGCAAAAATGAAAAACGGGGAAACTCCAGAGCGAGGTCACGTTTTACGTGCAAAAATAGATATGGCTTCCCCAAATATGTTAATGCGTGATCCTGTGATGTATCGCTGTCTGCATAAAAGTCATCATCGTACTAAAGATACCTGGAAAATTTACCCAATGTACGATTGGGCACACGGTGAAAGTGATTTTATAGAAAATATTTCACACTCTTTTTGTACGCTGGAATTTCTTCCGCATCGCGAACTTTATAATTGGTTTGTTGAAAAAGTAAGTAAGGAAGGCGAATTAAAACCTAAACAAAGAGAATTTGCTCGCCGAAACCTAAGCCATACCGTTGTTAGTAAACGTAAACTGATGCAATTGGTAGAGCAAGGCGTGGTTAACTCCTGGGACGATCCCAGAATGCCAACAATTTCGGGTTTAAGAAGAAGGGGTTATACGCCAAATTCAATTAGGAAGTTTGCCGATTCTATTGGGGTTGGAAAGCGTGAAAATATGATTGATGTTGCACATTTAGAATTTTGCGCTAGGGAAGACCTTAATAAAACAGCACCAAGAGTTATGGGAGTTTTAGATCCTGTAAAATTGGTGATTACCAATTATGAAGAAGGAAAAGAAGAATGGTTAGAAGCAGAAAACAACCCGGAAGATGAGTCGGCTGGAAGTAGAGAAATTCCATTTTCAAGAGAACTTTATATTGAAAAAGAAGATTTTAAAGAAAGCGCAAATAGAAAATTTTTCAGGTTAACCCTTGGGAAAGAAGTGCGATTAAAGAACGCTTATATTATTAAAGGTGAGGAAGTGGTAAAAGATTCCGAAGGAAATATTACCGAAATTCATTGTACTTACGATCCTAAAAGTAAAAGTGGTAGTGGCACCGAAGAATCTAAGCGAAAAGTAAAAGGAACCTTGCATTGGGTTTCTGCTAAGCACGCTTTAGAAACTGAAATAAGGCTTTACGACCGCTTATTCAGCGTAGAAAATCCCGATGGCGATAAGGAAAAAGATTATATGGAATTTGTAAATCCAGATTCGCTGGAGATAATTAAAGGATTTGTAGAACCCAGTTTAAAATCGGCAGGAATTCAGGATAAATTTCAATTTCAACGCATAGGATATTTTTGTGTAGATAAAGATTCAAAAGAAGGGGAACCAATATTTAATCGTACCGTAGGCCTAAGAGATTCGTGGGCTAAAATTAAATAAGCTGTAATCCATTTGGTTAAGTGGCTTTTTAAGAATATTTTAGTAAAGCATTTTAACATATTAACCGGTTATTAACAGCATAGCCTTAACCCATCTTGTATCTTTGGGTTTAGTATTAACTTAACTAAAAAACTATTATGGCAAATACAGGAAGTACACTATTAGCATTAATTACCGGAGCTGCAATTGGAGCAGGAGTAGGTTTATTGTATGCTCCAGATAGCGGTGAAAAAACCCGTAAAAAATTAAAAGACGAGTCTAAAAAAGCTCAGGATAGATTAAATAAAAAGTACACAGAGACTTCTTCTAATCTAACCGAAAAAGCCAAACAGGCTCGTGTAGACTTTGAAGCAAGATTAGAAGAAACTCTTTCTTCGGCAAGTCATAAAGCAGATGATATTCTAACTGCAATGGAAACTAAATTGGAAGAGCTTAGAAAGCAAAACGCCAAATTACAGAAAGATGGTAAAGGAGGCGATTCTAAAGACAAACCAAATAAAGCAGTAGTATAGAAATAATTTTATGGCATTTGAAAAACTATCCAGAAGTATTGACGAGCTAAATTATAATTTGAAGGCATTTGCCCACAGCAATGCCGAATATTATAAACTTGAATTCTTTAAACAAGCCATGAAAGGGGCCATTGGTCTTGTTCAGGGGCTTTTGCTGGGTATATTTTTCATCTTTGCCTTAATTTTACTTTCAGTAGCGGTGGCTATACTTATTAGTGAAGCTATTGGTACACCAAGTTCCGGTTACTTTATTGTAGGCGGATTCTATTTACTATTATTCCTGGGAATATTATTCTTCGGAAGAAAACCAATTGAGAAGATTCTGTTAGTAAAAGTTTCAAGAAAATTTTTTAACGATTAAGCACTATGAAGGAATATAGTTCATTCAAAGAAATAGATCGGGATTTAAAAATTCTGAAACTTCAAACCAAAATAGACCAGGAGGAGATCAAATTGAATATAGAGCGCACTAAAAGTGCTATGTCTCCCTTATCTCTTATGGGAAGTATGGCAGGCTCTATTTTGCAAAAAGCCTTTATCCTTAAAGCTGTAACAAAGCTTACCGGGTTAAAAAAGGTAACTGCTAAAGTAAAAGGTTAGAAAATTTCTTATAGATATACTATAAGGGTTTGAAAGTTTGTTTTTGAATCATACGTCATTCTGAATTTATTTCAGAATCTAACATTTTAGAACCTGAAACAAGTTCAGGTTGACGGAGATAAAAAATAAACTTTCAAACCTTTTTTATATACACCAGAAGAGGTTTATAATTATTTCCTTCTCGAATCATCCTGATTCTTTTTCTCCTGTTCAATTTCTTCGTTTTTCTTACGCATAGCTTCTCCAATCTGGTTAGAAGCTGTAAATGAAGCCACCATATTATTTAGCATATCGCTGCCGGCCTGGGGTGAATTTGGTAATAAAATAAGGTTACTGTTGGTTTCTTCACCAATGGCTTGCAGTGTATCGTAATGCTGCGTCACCACAATTAAAGCCGAAGCTTCCTGGGAGTTTATCCCTACATTATTCAAAACATCCACGCTTTCTTCCAATCCGCGGGCAATTTCTCTTCTTTGATCGGCAATTCCCTGTCCCTGTAAACGCTTACTTTCGGCTTCAGCGCGAGCTTTAGCAACAATTCGTATTCTTTCTGCTTCTCCTTCGTACTCTGCAGCCACTTTCTCGCGTTCTGCCGAGTTTATTCTGTTCATCGCATGTTTTACCTGCTCATCAGGGTCAATGTCTGTTACAAGCGTTTTAATGATGTCATAACCATAATCCTGCATAGATTGATTAAGTTCTCTATTAACGGCAATGGCGATATCGTCTTTTCGTTCAAAAACATCATCCAAAATCATTTTTGGAACTTCAGCCCGCACTACATCAAAAACATAAGACGTAATTTGATCTGACGGACTTTCAAGTTTATAAAAGGCGTCGTAAATATTAGTTCTAATTACCTGGAATTGCACCGATATTTTCAGCTTAACAAAAACGTTATCCTTGGTTTTGGTTTCTACCAAAACATCAAGTTGTTGTACTTTTAAATTGATTCTGCCGGCAATTTGATCTATTATAGGAATCTTTAAATGAAGACCGGAGTTTTTAATGCTTTTAAATTTTCCGAATCGTTCTAAAATCGCCGCTTTTTGTTGACGAACAGTGAAAATTCCGCTGAAAAGAATCACCAGAAATAAAACAATAATGATGGGGATGAAGACGTAGCTAAGCATAATTTTAGGAGATATAAGTTGATTCTCCCAAGATAGTGAAAGTTTGCTCGATAATCGAGATTAAATGTACTGAGGCTTTACTCGAAATCAAATTGTATTTTCCAAAAATAATGCTTCTTGAGCTTGCTCTGAAGTAGTTTACTTAGCTATGTGGTAGAAGGTAAAAACTAAAAATAGGCTGTTATCGTCATTGCGAACCCGATTTTTATCGGGTGAAGCAATCTCTTCAACTGAAAAGATTGCTTCACTCGTACCTCATTCGCAATGACGTGCAAGCAGCCTATTTTGTTCCAAATTGTTATCCCAGCGTTTTTATCGCTTTCTCCAAACGGGAAATGGTTTCTTCTTTTCCAATCATTTCAGCGATTTCGTAAAGATCTGGACCTTGCATAGCACCAACCAAGGCTAATCTAAAGGGTTGCATTACTTTCCCAAAACCAACTTCTTTTTGTTGGATCCAGGCTTTTACTTTGGCCTGAACGGCTTCCGCTTTAAAATCTTCCTGTTTTTGTAAAACCTGAATTAATTCCTGCATTAGATCGGCTGTATCATCCTTCCATGCTTTTTTTGCATTTTTAGGATCGTAAGAAGTAGGGGCGAGGAAGAAAAAATAACCCTGATCCCAAATATCGTTTACAAAAACAGCACGTTCTTTCATCAAGCTAACTACCTTTAAAACGTAGTCTGAAGAAACTTTAATTTCTTTTTTCTCAATTATTTTTTCCAGTTTTTCAGCGACTAATTTTTCATCTGCCTCGTGCATATAATGTTGCTGAAACCACTTGGTTTTTTCAGGATCAAATTTGGCTCCTCCCTTGTGTACACGGTCTATTTCAAAAGCTTCCACCAGTTCGTTCAGTTTAAAGAATTCCTGTTCTGTACCGGGATTCCAACCTAAAAAGGCCAGCATATTGGTAACGGCTTCAGGGAAATATCCATCTTCCCTATAACCTGCAGAAATTTCTCCGGAATTAGGATCTTTCCATTCCAGCGGAAATACTGGAAAACCTAATTTATCTCCATCTCTTTTGCTTAATTTTCCTTTTCCCTGGGGTTTCAAAATTAGCGGTAAATGCGCAAATTTAGGAGCGTCCCATCCAAAAGCTCTGTATAACATAAAATGAAGCGCCAGCGAAGGCAACCACTCTTCACCACGAATAACGTGAGAGATTTCCATTAAATGATCGTCTACAATATTGGCCAGGTGGTAAGTTGGCATCCCATCACTTTTAAACAAAACCTTATCGTCTAAAGTGCTGGTGTCAATTTCCATTTCACCACGAATTTCATCTTTAATATGAAGATTTTCGTCTTCAGGAGATTTAAACCTGATCACGTAATTCTCGTCGGCATCTAATTTTTCTCTAACCTCGTCTTCAGAAAGTGCAAGGGAATTCTGCAATTTCATTCTATTATGCCAGTTGTAGATAAAGGTTTTGCCTTTCTCTTCGTGGTCTTTTCTATGTGCGTCTAATTCTTCAGCGGTATCAAAAGCGTAATAAGCCTGGTCTTTTTTCAAAAGTTCTTCGGCGTATTTCCTATAAATATCTTTGCGTTCACTCTGGCGGTAAGGGCCATAATCACCTTCTTTTCCGGGACCTTCATCAAAAGGAATTCCGCACCAATTAAGGGATTCAACAATATAATCTTCAGCACCTTCAACGTACCGGTTTTGATCGGTATCTTCTATACGCAACACAAAATCTCCCTTGTGTTTTTTGGCAAATAAATAATTATATAAAGCTGTTCTTACCCCGCCAATATGCAAAGGGCCGGTTGGACTTGGCGCAAAACGCACGCGAACTTTAGCAGACATATCTAGTTTTGTTTTTAGGCACAAAGATACAACCTTATTAAACGAAACCTAATGAGAGTCGTATCAATACTACGGAAATCACTCCGCCAAAATTGTTGTATTTTTAAGCTTCAATTATGGAAAATTACAATCAAATAAAAAGAAAGCTGGCGGCCTTTATCAGGAAGTTTTACCTGAATAAATTGCTGAAAGGAATTATCTTATTTCTGGCCATAGGCTTGCTTTATTTCCTAAGCGTTTTGGCGATAGAACATTTTCTGTGGTTAGAACCTTCAGCAAGAACCTTTTTATTCTGGATTTTTGTTGGAGTAGAGGTGATGCTGTTGGGATACTTTATTGTAATCCCATTGGCAAAGTTCTTTAAATTTTCTAGCGGAATAAATGATGAAGAAGCTTCAAGAATTATCGGAGCGCATTTTCCTGAAGTAAACGATAAATTGCTGAATATTCTTCAGCTTAAAAAAGATTCGCAACAATCTGAATTATTATTAGCGGGGATTGAACAAAAGTCGGCCGAATTAAATAAAGTTCCATTTACCCGCGCTGTAGATTATAAGGAGAACAGGAAATACTTAAAATACGCATTATTTCCAGTAGTATTGATTTTAGGACTTTTAGTAACCGGAAATATTAAATTGATTGCTTCGCCATTAGATAGACTTGCAAAACATAATACCGAATTTGAATCTCCTGCGCCCTTCCGGTTTATAATTTTAAACGATTCCTTAAAAGCCAGGGAAAATTCTGAATATAAAATCCTGGTAAAAACAGAAGGAAATATCACTCCCGAAAAGCCTGAAATTACTTACAACGGACAAACCTATTTTTTGAAACAAATTGCGCCTGGAAGTTTTGAATATACCTTTAAAAGGCTTCAAAATAATGTGAATTTTAGATTGAATGCTAACGGCATAAATTCTAAAGAATATATCCTTGAAACCCTAAAGGTACCCAAACTTTTAGATTTTAAAATGAAGTTTAACTATCCCAATTACATAGGAAAGCTTAACGATAGTTTAAGTGGTTCTGGGAATGTAAATGTACCGGAAGGCACAAAAATCACCTGGAATTTTAATACGAGAAATACCGAAATTCTAAATTTTACGACTGAAGATACTTTAATAAAACTTTCTGCTGAAAATTCAGATTTCCAATATTCCCAGGCGGTTTATTCCCGTTTGGATTATAGTGTTAGCACTTCAAATATGGTTATTAAAAATTTTGAGGCTTTAGATTATTCTATAAACGTGATCAAGGATGAATATCCGGTAATTGAAATTCAACAGAAACTGGATAGTATAGATAATACTACACAATATTTCTATGGAAAACTTTCTGACGATTACGGTTTAAATAGCTTGAAACTGGTTTATTATATTGAAAATAAAGAAGATAGACTTAAGAAAGAAGAGATTTCGATCTCTGACGCCGCATTTGATGATTTTCATTACACATTTCCCGGTAATTTAGATTTAGAACCCGGAGAAACCTACAATTTCTACTTTCAGCTTTGGGATAATGATGCGGTGAATGGGAGTAAAAATACAAAAACTTCAACCTTTAGTTTTAGAAAGAAAACAAGCGAGGAGATAGAGGAGGAGAAGTTACGTCAACAAGGTGAGTCTATAAATAATTTGAGTGAAAGTTTAACGGATATTAGATCTTCAGAAGAAGAATTAAATGAACTTAACCGCTTGCAAAAAGAGAATGAAAACCTTGATTATAATCAGCGTAAAAAACTTCAAAATTTTATTCAACGGCAAAAGCAGCAATCTAAAATGATGCGCAATTATTCTGAAAAACTTAAAAATAGTTTTAATGAAAATCAGCAAGAATTAAATTCGGATTCTCCTGAAAAAGATGAACTCAAAAAACGTTTGGATAGAAATGAAAAACGATTGCAGGAGAATGAAGCACTATTGGAAGAATTGCAGGAAATAGGCGATAAGATCAATAGGGAAGAGTTGGGAGAAAAACTGGAAGAGCTTTCTAAAAGAAATCAGAGTGAAGAAAGAAACTTAGAGCAGCTTTTAGAATTAACTAAACGCTATTATGTAGAAGAAAAGCTTCAAAAATTGGCGAGAGATTTGGATAAGCTTTCTGAGAAACAAAACCAATTGTCGGAAAATTCTGATGCTGAATCTTTAGACGAACAAAAGAAAATTTCGGAAGAATTTGAAGAATTTCAGCAGGAAATGGATCAGTTAGAAGAGAATAATAACGATTTACAAAAGCCAACAGATTTACCGCGTGAGGAAGTTGGTGAAGAAAGTATAGAAAAAGAATTGAATGATGCCGAGGAAAATTTAGATAAAGGAGACAGGGAAAAGGCAAAAGAAAAACAGAAGAATGCTGCGCAGCAAATGAAGGAAATGAGCCAAAAAATGCAACAACGTGCTATGCAGCAAAATGGAGAAGAACTAAAGGCCGATATTGAAACGCTTCGACAAATATTAGATAATTTGGTCACATTTTCATTTCAGCAGGAAGAGATTTTGGAAGATTTCAGTAAAATAGATATTAATAATCCTGGATACGCGGCCAGGCTTAGAAGGCAAAACGATCTTAGGGAAAACTTTAGGCATATTGATGATAGTTTATATTCCCTTGCGCTTAGTAATCCTATGATCACCGAGAACATTACTAAGAGCTTAACCGATATTGAATTTGATATCGATAAATCGCTTGAGCGGCTTGCCGAAAATCAATTACCCCAGGGAACCGCGAGCCAGCAATATGTCGTAACCGGTGCTAATGATTTGGCTTATATGCTGAGTGAAATTCTGTCGATGATGCAACAACAGGCGAATCCGCAATTAGGAAAAGGGCAGGGTGAAAATTCAGAATTTCAACTTCAGGATATTATTAAGAAGCAGCAGGAAATAAATAAAGTATTCCAGGAACAGGGAAAACAACAAAAAGGAGAGCAGAACGAAGGTAAGAAGCCCGGGGAAGGAACGGGAGAAGGGGAGATGGAAGACTTGTTTGAGATTTATAAAGATCAGCAGGAATTGCGGCAAAGCTTACAGGAATTAAATGAAAAAGAAGGATCGCAACGGGGAAAACAAATTGAAGAGCAAATGAAAGATGCCGAGGAACAACTTTTGAACAAAGGTTTTGATCCTGAAAACCTTCAAAAATTGCAGCAATTGGAACATGAATTGATGGAATATGAAGACGCGCGTTTGCAACAGGGAGAAAATAATAAGCGAGAGTCTGAAACCAATCTTCAGCAGTTTGATAACACGACTAAAGATCAAAGTATTAAGGCTAAAGAATATTTTAATTCTTTAGAAATTTTAAATAGACAAAGCTTACCTTTGCGCGAAATTTATAAACAGAAAGTAAAAACCTATTTTGAGCGAACAGATAATTAATTTTTATTCGGAAAATGATTTCGAGTTTCAGGATGAAAAATCTTTTGATACCTGGATTAGAAAAGTAATTTCTTCAGAAGAGAAACAACTTGGAGAGATTAATTATATTTTTTGTGACGATCATTATTTATATAAGATTAATCTCAAATTTTTAGACCACGATACTTATACCGACATTATCTCTTTTGATAATTCTGAAGGAGACGAATTGAACGGTGATATTTTTATTAGTACAGATCGAGTAACCGAAAATGCAAAAGAGTACAATGTTGATTTTTCTGAAGAACTTAAAAGGGTTATAATCCACGGGATTTTGCATTTTTGTGGATATGGAGATAAGACTGAAAGTGAAGCCGCTTTAATGCGACAGAAGGAAGACGAAAAGATTGCATTGTTCCACGTGGAACAATAAATTTAGAAAGAAGAATTTTTATGTTCGAAAGTGAATATGATGTTATTGTAGTAGGTGCTGGTCACGCTGGAAGTGAGGCCGCAGCCGCAGCCGCAAATATGGGTTCTAAAACCTTGTTGGTGACGATGAACCTGCAGAATATTGCGCAAATGAGTTGTAATCCTGCTATGGGAGGGATTGCAAAAGGACAAATTTTGCGTGAGATTGATGCGATGGGAGGTTACAGTGGATTGGTTAGTGACACGAGTGCCATTCAATTTAAAATGCTTAATAAATCTAAAGGTCCTGCAATGTGGAGCCCGAGAGTGCAAAGCGACAGAATGATGTTTGCTGAGCATTGGCGACTTAGATTAGAGCAAACTCCAAATCTGGATTTCTACCAGGAAATGGTTGCCGGTTTGATTTTAGAAGGTAACGAACTTAAAGGAGTTAGAACTTCTTTAGGTTTGGAAATTCGTGCGAAATCTGTGGTGCTTACCAACGGTACTTTTTTAAATGGATTAATTCATATTGGAGATAAGAATTTTGGTGGCGGTAGAGCAGGAGAAAGAGCCGCAACCGGGATTACAAAAGATCTTGTGGATGCAGGTTTTGAATCTGGCAGAATGAAAACAGGAACTCCCCCAAGAGTAGATGGTAGATCTTTAGATTATCCCAAAATGATAGAGCAGCCCGGGGATGATATTCCTTCTAAATTTTCTTTTTTAGATGAAACCCAACCTTTAAAAAAACAGCGGTCTTGTTATATGACTTACACCTCTCCAGAGGTGCATGAAATTCTTAAAGATGGCTTTGAAAGATCGCCAATGTTTAATGGACGTATTCAAAGTATTGGTCCGAGATATTGCCCAAGTATAGAAGATAAAATAAATAGGTTTGCTGATAAGGACAGACACCAACTTTTTGTTGAACCTGAAGGATGGAATACGGTAGAAGTTTATGTTAATGGCTTTTCTACTTCGCTTCCTGAAGACGTTCAATTTAAAGCTTTACGATCTGTTGCCGGATTTGAAAATGTGAAATTTTTTAGACCTGGTTATGCGATTGAATACGATTATTTTCCACCTACGCAGTTGAAACATACTTTGGAAACCAAGTTGGTTGAGGGACTATATTTCGCCGGTCAAATTAATGGAACTACAGGATATGAAGAAGCGGCTTGCCAGGGATTAATGGCGGGAATAAATGCTGCTTTAAAGGTTCAGGAAAAGGAAGAATTTATCATCAAGAGAAACGAAGCTTATATAGGTGTTCTTATAGACGATCTGATTACAAAGGGTACAGAAGAGCCTTATAGAATGTTTACTTCCCGTGCGGAATATAGAACTTTATTGCGCCAGGATAATGCCGATTTTAGATTGACTGAACGCTCTTATAAATTAGGTTTGGCGTCTGAACAACGTATGCGGAAAATGGAAGAGAAGAAGGAAAAGTCTTCTGATTTTGTAAATTTCCTTAAGAATAAAAGCGTTTCTCACGAGGATGCAAATCCTATTTTGGAAGAGAATAATTCCTCTCCAATGAAACAAAGCGATAAGATTTTTAAAATATTTTCCCGTCCAAATATTACGATGGATGATGTTCGAAATTTCCCTGGAGTAGAAAAATATATTCAGGAGAATAATTTGAATACCGAGATTTTGGAGCAGACTGAAATTCAGGTGAAATATTCAGGGTATATTGCAAAGGAAAAGAATAATGCTGATAAATTAAATAGACTGGAAGATGTAAAAATTCCGACTAGTTTTGATTATTCTAAGATCAAATCTATGTCTTTTGAGGCACGGGAAAAGCTAAATAAAATTCAACCAACATCAATTTCACAGGCATCAAGAATAAGCGGGGTGAGTCCTAATGATATTTCCGTTTTATTGGTTTATATGGGAAGATAATTTTAAAAGTTCCACGTGGAACAATTTTATTTTTGGAGTACTTTGTTGAGATAAATTTCGCAGGATAACTTGAAAAACTATTAAAGATCAATCGAATTTTTCATTATTTAATAACGAGTTTAAGGAATAAGAGCTTCTTATTGCTCTTCACTTTTTTGATTTTTCAATCCTGCATAATTACTACGCATTCTGTAAAGGAAATTAAGACTTCAGAATTAAATTCTCCCGAAGATAAATCTGATTATACTTCTTTTAAATTTAGTAGTTCCATTAAAGTTCAAAAAACACGAGATTGGTTTAGGAATTATTTTGCTTTAGAAAGTGAAGACGATTTAATGAATTTTAAAACCAGTTTTTTAAAAGGATCAGATCACGAATTTATTGTCACCGTTTTTGATTATTCCGATAGGGAACAATATATGGATCTCACCGGACTTTTTTTTGGCGATGGAGTGGAAACTAGAGAGAGTGATCTAAAGTTTTTTGTTGGTATTACAGTTACCGATAAAACCGGAGTAGATTACTTAGCAGAAAGTTCTATTTTTCAAAAACCGCTACTCGAACAATTAGCTGAAATGCGAGAAGAATTTAGAAACTTTACCGTGAATAACCCCGATCAAAAATTCTTTTAATGAGCCATAAAAATTTTCATTTAACCTGTAAAGATCATTTAGTTTCTGGCGAAGAATTTCAATTACAAAAGAGAAGTGATTTTGAAATCTTAGAAACGATTCCAAAACCCGAAAATCTTTCGGCTTACTACAAAAGTGAAAATTATATTTCTCATACAGATTCCAGTAAAACTCTAACCGATAAAACTTACCAGGCGGTTAAGAATTTTATGCTACTGCAAAAATTGAAGTGGGTCAATAAAGTTTCTAAAGGAAATAACTTATTAGATATCGGTGCCGGAACCGGAGATTTTTTACAAACTGCCAAAAGAAAGAAATGGAATGTTGAAGGTATTGAACCAAATGCACAGGCAAGAAAATTAGCTGCTGAAAAAGGAATTGAACTTCAGCAAGAATTATCTTACTTTAAAGATAATTCTTTTGATGTAATTTCTATGTGGCATGTTTTAGAGCACGTTCCAGATTTAGATTTTCAGCTAAAGGAATCGTATCGCTTATTAAAACCAAATGGGGTAGCGGTTATTGCAGTTCCGAATTTTAAAAGTTTTGATGCCGAATATTACAAAGAATTTTGGGCGGCTTACGATGTGCCCAGACATCTTTGGCATTTTTCTCAAACTGGAATTACCGGGTTATTCAAAAAACATAATTTTGAAAAGCTTAAAACCAAACCTCTGGTTTTTGATTCCTTCTATGTGAGTTTACTTTCAGAAAAAAACAAAACGGGAAAATCAAATATGATAAAAGCTTTTAAAACTGGCCTGGAATCAAATTTAAGAGCACAACGCACTTCAGAGTATTCATCTCTCGTTTATTTCTTTCAGAAATGCTAAAAAACCTATTTTAAGCTTATTTAAGCTCGTTTGGGTATTAGGATGATAGAATATCAGGTTAATTTTGAGAAACCAGCTTATTTTTAAGCTATTTAATTCATTTTTTATCTATTAAGTTTATCATTATAATTTTTTATATAAGAATTTCTTATATATACTTCATAAGTCAGTTTTGATTTAAATCGAAAATTTAACTTTCATACATTTGCGGCAAACAAATTCAATTAATGATGAAAAAACTTTTAATGATTTTGGTAGTTGCTGTTTTGCTTACTTCCTGTGACCAGGAAAAAACGGCTTATGTAGATACCACAAAACTTATCCAGGAGTACAAAGAAATGAAAGATGTTGAAGCTGACTTTACTTCTAAATCAGATTCGGTAAAAAAACAATTAGATTCTATTGCCAGAGGATTTCAGCAGGAAGTTCAGGCTTACCAACAGGAAATGAATTCTATGTCCCAGGCGCAGCGCCAGGAAAAAGAGCAAGAGTTAATGCAGAAGCAGCAAAGAATCCAACAGCAACAGCAAATGCAAGGCAATCGTCTTAGAGAGCAAAGCGATGCTGTTATAGATTCTATTGTAGATAAAGTAAAGGAATATGTAGCAGATTACGGCGAAGAGAATGGCTATACCTACATTTTTGGTTCTAATGAGTCTGCCAACATTATGTATGCGAAAGATGGGAAAGATCTTACCCAGGAAATCCTTGATAATTTGAATGAGACTTATAACAAGAACTAGAACTTAAGTTCTGAGTTTTTAAAAGAGGTCTGAGAAGTCATTCTTTTCGTAAAGCTGTCCCGAAGCTCCGGGATGTTTCAGCTTCTAAGTTATTTTAACCTAGATCCTGAAATAAATTCAGGATGACGAGATTAGAAAACTTCTCAGGCCTTTTTCTATTTTTAAGACATTAAGTAAACTCCAAAGATCACTACGATAAAGTAGCCGGTTAATGTAAAGGCACCGGCGTAATCTTTAGCAATTCTTTGTCCGAATAATAACATTAAAAGGGTGATAGCAGCCAATATGCAAGCGTAAAGCGCTATTGTAGGGTCATTATAAGCGATTAGCCAAATTATTCCCAGGATAGTGGCAAACCCTGTAATGATTTCAATTATCATTATTATTCCCACCATAAGCGGTACCTGCCCGGCAAGAAATGTTCCTGAAAAATGCTCTTTTAACCAACCGGTATTTCCTTTCCAGTCTGCAGCTTTATCTATCCCAGATTGCAAAAATGTAATTAGAATAAATAATAGAATAAGAAGTTCTGTAATATTCGCGTAAAGGTTCTCCATAATTTTAAGCGGCTTTTTTATGTAAATATCGGGTTAGTCTTATAGAAAGATCGGTGAGTATAATTTTTGCATTTCCGTTTCTTTCAATATGATAAATGGCTTCTTCTAGAGCTTCTATAATATCTTTTATATTATTTCCGTGCACAAACGGCGCAAATTTTTCCAGTTTAAATCCAGGCGTTGCCGGTTCAAGATAGACCAGTTTTTCGGCTTTATAATTCAGCATTAAGGCCTGACGGAAAAAGTCTATGCAATACAGTAAAAAGCTCTTTTGAGATTCCCTGCCCATTCCTGCAATTTCTTCGCTCCAGGCAATAAGTTCAAGCACCGTAGATCTATTTCCTTTGGCTTTAAATGCACTACGTACCCAATTGATAAACCAGGTTTCAAATTGCTGATCTCCGCTATCTTTTTGTAATAAATGTAAAGCGCGGGTATAACTGCCGTTAGCCTGGTGGGCAATTTTTAAAGCTTCAGGTTTACTACAATTTTCATTTTTTTCTAAAAATGCCGCAATTTCATCTTCCGGTAGAGGAGGGAAATGTAGTTTCTGGCAACGAGACCGTATGGTTTGTATAATTTGCTCTTCATCTTCGGTAACTAGAAGAAAAAGGGTATTGTTTGGCGGTTCTTCTATTAATTTCAGCAATTTATTGGCAGCCGCGGTATTCATTTTTTCGGCCATCCAAATAATCATTATTTTAAATCCGCCTTCATAAGCTTTTAAGGAAAGGGATTTAACCACTTCCTGGGCTTCATCTACACCAATTTGACCTTGTTTATTTTCTATTCCAAGTT
>NZ_CAXAVR010000016.1:0-37225 GCF_963972535.1 uncultured Salegentibacter sp. | reverse complement strand
TGCGACCCCACGCCCCCCAGGCGTATACGCTACCAGACTGCGCCACATCCCGATTTGTAGTATGCTCAATTTCAATTTTTAGAACTACCTATTTTAAAGGTTTTTCATTTATGACCTATCTTGAGCAAAAGCAAGTCATCTATTTAATTCATGTCACAAATTAAAGTGCTTATTTACTATTATCAAAGCGAAAATGTCATTTTTTAAGAACTTAAGCGTGGATATTCTTTAAATACCTGAGCATCAGTTTTAAGTTTATTTTTCATAAAAAAAGGTTGTTTAGAAAGTTAGCATGCTTTCTAAACAACCTCAATATTCTTTTTAAAATATTCTATTCAATAGTGAGCTTTTCTTTTCGGTATTACTGAATATTTTCCTGGATCTTTTCTATGGCGTTTTGTATAGATTTATCGGGTTCTATAATATTATTGCTTCCCCAAAATTGTAGATCGGTAAAACCAGAAATATCATCGGCCATCACTACTCTTTTGTTTAAAAAGTTATCCCCTTTCTTAATTCTATCTTCGCTTTGTGGTTGCCAGTTGGTAACGGCCATTTCAGAATCTACAAAGTATCTGGAATTAAATAATTTTTTCTTCCAATTTACCACAAAAAGAAGCTGCGCATTGGAATATCCAAAGTACCATTTGCCATCTTGTTGATGGTAGTCTATATCATACATCACCTCAATAGGGTACACTTTAGTGCCCCCGGGTTTTTTATTTACAAACATATTGGTAGCAGCGCGCCGGTTATCTACATTCATATTCAATTTGGCTCTTACCAGGCTTTGCGTTTCAGCATCTATAAACAGCGTTCCAAAGAACCAGGGCATATCTTTATTCATATCTTCAAATCGCACTACATGCAAATAGCGGTTATCAATTTGGGTGGGTTCTTCAAAACTGAATTCATAATTATCTAAATCCCGCTCATAAAAGAGGTAATCTGGATACTTCATTACATCTATAAACAGGGTATTAAACGGACCGCCACGTAATTTTAAGGCCAGGGTGTCTAAACGTTCATAATCAGCCGTTTTTCGGGCTTTAACAAGTTCAATGTCTTCTTCGCCAAAATCACTATACGGTTTTTTATGAATTTTCACCACGGCTTCACTCAAGGAGACATTTCTATTCCCTTTGCTTATACTTTCTCTATAAAAGGCGGTCATTTGGGTAGGATCGTCAATATAATTATCTCCCCGGTTAGCCAACATGGTACGTACCAGCCTTCTTGCATCCCCGGCTTCATATACTTTAACTTCAGAAAGTTCTTCTACCACGGGTTCCAGGTAAATAATTGTTCCCCTGGGTTTAAAATAACTAAGAGGTAAATTCTTGCTTTGGTATCCCAAATAAGAAATATTTACCGTAGCAGGACTCGTTCCCTTTGGGACTTTTAAAGAAAATTTACCTTCAGAATTCGTCACCGTAGAAATATTGGTTTCATTTACAGATAAATGGGCGTTCACGATCACATCCTCATTATTGGAGTTGATCACTTCACCTTTGTATTCTACATAATCCTGATCGGAATCCTGTAAAAATGGCGAAGCTTTTAGGGGCGCGTAGAAAATAAGCATACCCACTAGAAATGGCATTAAGGTTTTTAAATTTTTCACAGCTATAAGTTTTTGATATTCATTCTAATATACGAAATTTTGAAGAAAATTAATAGTGAAATCTAAACTGAACACAATATTTTTTACTGAAGACGAAGAAGGTTTATAAATACATTAAAAATGATTAATTTCGAAGTGAAAAGCAATTGACCTAAGTTTTCCAGCAGTATGGGGCACCATCATCACAAGAATTCTTCTGAAAAAAATCTAAGACTTGTATTTTTTCTCAATCTCGGGTTTACCATTATTGAATTTATTGGCGGAATTTATGTAAATAGTATAGCCATTATCTCAGATGCTGTTCACGATCTTGGCGATAGCCTTTCACTGGGAACCTCCTGGTATTTGGATCATAAATCCCAACAAAAAAGCGACTCCAAATTCTCATTTGGATATCGCAGGTTTTCGCTTTTAGGAGCCTTACTCAATAGTTTAATACTTATTGCAGGTTCGGTTTATGTGATTTATGAAGCGGTGGGCAGGCTAATGGCTCCCGAACATTCTGATGCAGAAGGAATGATGGTTTTTGCAATTATGGGAGTAATTGTTAACGGTTTTGCCGCCTGGAAATTAAGCAGTGGTAAAACCTTGAACGAAAAAGTGATTTCCTGGCATCTTATGGAAGATGTGCTGGGCTGGGCTTCGATCCTGGTGGTGGCAATTATTCTGCAGTTTAAAGACATTCATTACCTCGATCCGGCTTTGTCTCTGGTTATTACCATCTATATCTTATGGAATGTTTTTAAAAGGTTAAAAGAGACCCTTTTTATTTTTCTACAAGGCACCCCATCTGATATTAATCTTGATGAGGTAAAACAACAAATTCAAAAAATTCCAGGGGTCGCTTCCACACATCACGTACATATTTGGTCGCAGGAGGGAGAGCATCACGTTTTTACGGCTCACGTAAAACTGGAAAATATTAAGAGCGTAGAAGAATATCTAAACCTTAAATCTGAAGTCCTGAATTCTTTAAAAACCTATAGTTTTGAACATTTTACCATTCAATTTGAACTGGATTCTGAAACCTGCAGTTTAGAGTAAAAATAATTTTTATTTTCAACTCGTAACCCGCAACCCGCAACCCACAACCCTATTTTACCACCAAACTACTATAACCCTGCCCATTTCTGATTAGCTGAATTTGAGTTCCAATGCGTTCTTTCAGCGAAGCTACGTGACTAATAATCCCTATAGTTTTACCAGATTCTGCCTGGAGTTTTTCTAGTGTATCCAGGGTTTGATCTAAAGTTTCAGGATCTAGAGTCCCAAAACCTTCATCTATAAATAGGCTATTAATTTCTACGTTTCTGGAAGCGAGATCAGATAAAGCCAGTGCGAGAGATAAACTCAATAAAAAAGTTTCCCCACCAGAAAGTGTTTTTACAGATCGCCTTTGTCCGCCCATATCTTCGTCTATCGCAACCAAACCATCGTCTTCACCATCCATGGCTTTATCAATTTTATAGCGTTCACTTAAATCCTTTAACCGAATATTGGCTAAATAAATTAGCTGAGATAAAGTTAAATCTTGCGCAAAATCATTAAATTTTTTACCCTGCCTGTCTCCAATTAGGGTATTTAAAAGTCGCCAGCGTTTGCAATCTTTTTCCTTTTCGGCAATTTGATTTTCAAGCTCTTTTAGACGAGAAATATTCTCTGCATTATTATTTAGTTTTCTTCTCAATTCTTCGCAATTAGATTGCGTAGCATCAAAAGCTCCCTTTTTTTCTTTTAGCTCCGCAGTTAGATCATCTTCAGAACGTTTACTTTCATTCTCTTTGAATTGTTTTAGTTGTTTTTTCAGCGTAGAAATTCCTGTTTCAACAATGCTTTTCTGTTTTAGAAAATCATCTTTTTGCTTTTTTAAATCAAAGAATTTATTTCCCGGTAAAAGTGAATGGTATGCTTCTTCCAGGCTTTCAAAATCTTTTTCTAAAACCTGTTGTTTTAGTTTTTCCTGTAAATCCTTATAAATCTTGGATTTTTCCTGAAATAGATCTTTTTGCTCTTTTTCATTTTCTAGAAGATATTTTCTTTCCTGAAGTAATGAATTCCAATTATCCATTAACCGCTGACTATCCTCACCAATATTTTTTCCTGAATATTTTTCCTGAAGTTCCTGCTGAAGTAATTTGCCGCGTTGAAGTATTTTCTCTAATTCTTCTAAAATTGGTAATCCACTAGCTATGGACTTTAATTGCGGATTTATAGTTTCGAAAAATTCTAATTTTTCAATGGTAGTTTTTATCTGAGAAATCTGTGATTCCCAATCTATAGCTTCCGGCTCTTTAAATTCAGGGTATTTCTTCCTGAAAATTTGTTCGTTTTCGGTTATACCGATTTCAATTTCGGTTAATTGCTTTTTCGTTTTTTGCAGCGACTCATCTAAATGAGTTAATTTAGCTTGCGCCTGGGTGAGCTTCGAATTATGCGCATCTATTTTTAAAGATTTTGCTGAAATTTTAGCCCCAAGATCGTCTTCAAAGTCGGGAAGGTGTTCAGAATAAGGATGTTCTCTTGATCCACACAGCGGGCAGGCTTCTCCTGTTTTTAGCGAATTTCTAAGATCTTCTAATTGCGCTGTTTTTAACTGGTTTTCTTTTTTAAGCTGAAGAATTTCGTGATCCTTTTTTAAAGAAATAAGCAGGTTTTTTTCTTCCTGAATAATTTTTGGCAGATTCTCCAATTCCGGTTTAAGGGAATCAATTTCTTTTTTTAAATCGGATTGTTTTTGCTTTTGTTCCAGGTTTTTTTCTGAAAAACTTCTCGCCTCCCGACTTTTTTCTAATTCGGTTTTTAAACGATTCTTTTCTGAAGCAATATTTTCTAAATCAACTTCTTTTAAATCATTCTCCAGTTGTTTTTTTTGTTCAGTTTTTTCAGTTTTAAGATTTTCCAGGATTTCTTTGCCGGCTTTTAAATTATTCTCCGGAAAATCCAGGTTTAATTCCCTAATTTCAGTTTTAAATAATTGTAGCTTACTTTTATAATCGCGTCCCAGGGAAGCTTTTTCTTCCTGAAGATTTCTTATTTTCTCTGTAAATTCTGTTAGTTTTTCCCTGAGGTTTTCTTCGGAAATTTCTTCGTGAACAAAAGCTTTCACCTGTTGAATAAAATCGTCTGTATTCTTTTTATTCGCTTCAATTTTTTCTGAAGTTTTATTCAATCCGTCTTTTATTCCTTCTAATTCCTGTTGAAAGCGTTTCCAGGATTGTATTTCATCAGCAATTGGTTGTAGTTTTTCGTGCTGTTTAAGGCTTTCTCCATATTGATTTTCAAATTCTTTTAGCTGCGCATTCAGTTTTAATTCTTCAGCCTCTAAACCGTTGATCTCCTTTTCTTGATCAGTAATGGTTTTCTTTAATTCCAGCTGTCTTTCAATCAACCTTAAATCCTTCTGCAGACTTTCTGTTTGAGTGGTTTTTTCTTTTAAATCTTTCTTGAAAATTGTCAAATTCTCTTCAGACAATAAATATGAGCTAATCAGTTTTATTTCATCCTGCTGCTTTTCGATTTCCGAAGTTTCTGCTTTAAAACGTTCAAAAGCCATTATTCCCAATTGGCGGTAAATTCCGGTACCGGTAATTTTTTCCAGCAATTCCCCACGTTCTTCTTTTTTAGCCGAAAGAAATTTGGCAAAATCACCCTGCGCCAGTAAAACCGATTTAATAAACTGGTCGTAATTTAATCCGATTAGATCTTCATTTTTCGCAGGAACTTCAGATTTTTTAAGATCTAAGAGCGAGTTATCCAGAAGATTTGCAATCTCCATATTATAATCGTTCAGGTTTCCATTTCGGTTAACCTCAATACTCCAGGAAGAAGTAAAGCGACCGGCACCGGTTTCGTAAGTAACTTTTGCGTAAGCTTCCTTTTGATTTCTGGTAAGGATGGCACCTTTTTCCCTAATTTCTTTTTTACTAATTTTTCCCAACCGCGGTACCTGGTTAAAAAGTGCCAGCGAAATCACATCCAGGATACTGCTTTTCCCGCTTCCTGTAGGGCCGGTAATAGCAAAAAGTGTATTTCCTGAAAATGGAGAAGCTTCAAAATCAATAAAATTTTCGCCTTTTAAAGAGTTTATATTTTTAAAAGCAATGCTTAATATTTTCATTTTTTAGGCTCTTTTTGATTGATGTACTTCTTCGAGAATTTCATTAAAAGCACTCATTAATTCTTTTCGGGTTTCTTCGTCTTCTTCCTGTTTATCTACTAATTTTTGAAAAACATCTAAGGGCTGAAGATCTTCCAATTGCTGTTTTTGCTCATAAAGTTCGCCACTACCGCTTATTTTATTTTCAAAAGTTGCGCGATGTTTCACGATCTCATATCCTTCCACTTTAAAATTATCAACTAATTGATCCAGTTCATATATTTTATTAGAATCAAAATTCGCTTCTTTTAGTTCAATTTCAATTAAAGAAGCGAGTCCGTTGCGTGGTTGTAGCTCTAGTAATTTCTGCTGAAGTTTTTCCAGGTTGCCGGTAATTTTGAGTAATTCCCGAAAAACAGGAATTTCTATACTTTGCGGTTCCCATCCGTTTTCGGTATTCAATAAGAGAATCCTGTTTTTGTTGCTACGTTCACTAAAGGATAGTGCAATGGGCGAACCACTATAAAAAGTGGGGGTAGCAGCGTTTACCCGTTGCGGTTTATGAATATGTCCCAACGCGATATAATTAAAATAATCACCAAACTGAAGCGCATTAAAGGCCGCCTGGTTCCCAATTTGAATATCGCGTTCACTTTCTGAAGTTTCGGCACCAGCAGCAAAAAGGTGTCCCATAGCTATAGTGGGAACGCCAGGATATTGAGTTTTACAAATTTCAGCGGCATCTAAAAATGTTTGTTGAATTCCCTTTCGTAAAGCTTCTAAACGGTCTTCATAAGAATTTCCCTGGCTCGCAGTTCTAAGATCTGCATCTCGCAAATAGGGTAGGGCAGCGATCACAACTTCGGTTTGATTTTGTTTATTTTCTACAGGAATAATACATTCTGAAAGTTTATTAGGCAGGCCGCCAATAATATGAATATCCAGTTCGCGCAAAACTTCCTGTGGTGCATTTAGCATTGTGGGAGAATCGTGATTGCCACCGGTGAGAATAATCTTGCAGTCTAATCGTTTCAGCTTCATTAAAGCCTTAAAATATTGCTGTCTTGCTTCAGAAGAAGGATTGGCAAGATCAAAAACATCTCCCGAAACCAGTAAAACCTCTACTTTGTTTTCCGCAATACAATCGCACAGCCAATCTATAAAAAGATCAAAATCTGGCTGTAAACTATGTTTATGCAGTTTTTTACCAATATGCCAGTCGGCGGTATGCAGAATTTTCATAAGAATCGCTTAAGGAATTAATGCCGGTGTGAAAGTTCGAAATTAATAAAAATTGCCCGTTTAAAATATTCCAATTAAGCCTGAATATCTTTAAATTTATGTCATCAACTTTCCTGCAAGGTTTTTTTAACCTTGTTGGAATTATAATTCTTTGTATTTAAAATTCTCCCACCAAAACTTGCAAAAAATGCCAATTAACCAATATGAGCCTTTAGAAGAAAAATTAAATGTGATCTCTCACGCTTTTGGTTTTGCCTTAAGCATACTGGGTCTTGTTTTATTGATTTTAAGAGCCAATGAACTTGGAGAAATGGTACACCTGGTGAGCTTTAGTATTTTTGGAGCGAGTATGATTTTACTTTATGCGGCTTCTACTTTATATCATTCTGCCACAAATAAAAACTGGAGATACAGGTTAAATATTCTGGATCACGCTTCAATTTACGTACTTATTGCAGGAAGTTACACCCCATTTGCCCTGGTAACTTTAGAAGGTTGGGTAGGTTGGACTATTTTTGGAGTGGTTTGGGCTTGTGCCCTTACCGGGATTATTCTTAAGCTTTTTTACATTGGGAAGTATAGAACGTTGTCCACAATAATGTATGTGGTAATGGGGTGGATCATTGTTTTTGCAATTAAACCTTTATACGATAATTTAAGTTCTGAAGGTTTATGGTGGCTCATTGGCGGCGGACTCTCTTACACCATTGGTGCTGTGTTATTTAGTCTTGATAGGGTGAAATTTAACCACGCCATCTTCCATATTTTCGTGCTTTTTGGTACGTTTTGTCATTATCTTTCTATTTATTTCTATGTTTTGCCTGGATAGACTTTCCAGCTAAAAATGTGGAATTTTCTCAATTTTAATCTTAATTTTAGATTCTGAAAAATTCAAATTCAGAATTAATAATAGCTCAGCCAGAATTTTATGCTACAGGAATTAAAAGAAGCCTACGGATTTATTTTTGAAGACGATCTAATCGAAGAAATCGCCCAGGTGGGTAGTTTACAATATGTTGTTGCCGGTGAAAAGATCATTGAAATTGGCGATTATGTAAAAATGATGCCTCTATTAATGGAAGGTGCTATTAAAGTGATGCGTGAAGATAAAGATGGAGATGAACTTCTCCTGTATTTTCTTGAACGTGGCGATACCTGCGCAATGACGCTTTCCTGTTGTCTTGGCCAAACCAAAAGTGAAATTAGAGCAGTTGCCGAACGCGACACAAAGTTGATCATGATTCCTATTGAAAAAATGGAAGAATGGACTTCTAAATATAAATCCTGGCGCGATTTTGTTTTTGAAAGTTACCACGCCCGACTTAACGAAATGCTGGAAACTATAGATACCATTGCTTTTATGAATATGGATCAGCGTTTAATGAAATACCTTCAGGATAAAGCAAAAATCAATCAAAATGAAGTAATTGCAGCTACACATCAACAAATTGCTTACGATTTACATACTTCCCGGGTAGTGATTTCCAGGTTATTAAAAAAACTGGAAATTGACGGTAGAATAAAACTGCAGCGTAACAGCATAGAAGTTTTGGAGCTTTAATTCTTTGTAACCCTTGTTACTGTACAACAGCCATATTGCAGGTATTTTTGCAGCGTAATAAAAATATAATATGGAAATACTTGAAATACTGGGTTACTTTGGGGCATTGGTGATAGGTATTGTTTTGGGCCTTATTGGGGGCGGAGGATCTATTTTAACGGTTCCCGTGCTGGTTTATTTGCTAGCCATTAATCCCGTTACCGCAACTGCATATTCTCTTTTTGTTGTAGGAGCATCTTCTTTAGTGGGCGCTTTTAAAAATATGCAGAAAAAACTGGTAGATTTTAGAACCGCCATTGTTTTTTCTATTCCTGCTTTTATTGCGGTATATGCAACAAGAAAATGGATGGTACCCGCCATTCCGGAATCTCTTTTTAATATTGGCCAATTTGAAATAACGAAGAATATTGGGATTATGCTGTTTTTCGCCATTATTATGATTTTGGCATCAGTTTCTATGATTAGGGAAAATGGCAAGAAAAAAACTGAAAATGAAAAGATAAGTTATAATTATCCTTTAATTGTTCTTGAAGGAATTGTTATAGGTGTTCTCACAGGAATTGTGGGGGCCGGTGGCGGATTCCTAATTATCCCGGCTTTAGTGCTTTTAGCAAAACTCCCTATGAAAAAGGCCGTAGCGACTTCATTATTAATTATTGCCATTAAATCACTTATAGGTTTTATTGGAGATGTCCAAAATATGAATATTAACTGGCTGTTTTTAGGAATTTTCACCGGGCTTTCCATGGTAGGAATGTTTATAGGAATTTATCTCAATAAATTTATAGACGGAAAAAAGCTGAAAAAAGGTTTTGGCTGGTTTGTATTAATAATGGGTATTTACATCATTTGGGCTGAAATTTCGTAAATTTCAATCAGGAAAATGATGTGATGGCTCTTAAAAACTACTTTTATGTCGGGATGCAATTATTGCTTTTCATTGCCTGGCTATTTGAAATTGAAACTTTAAAATTTGACCGGTTGGAATTTTTTCAGCCGGTTTTTTTAGTTTTAAGCGGAATAGGTTTTTTAATCGTTTTAATTTCAATCCTTCAACTAAACACCAATCTTTCCCCTTTTCCGAAGCCAAAAGAAAATGCAACTTTAATAACAAGCGGGCTCTTTAAATATATAAGGCATCCCATTTACTTCGGAATTCTAATTTTCCTCTTTTTCCTTTCATTATATTTTGGCTCTGGTTATAAAATAGGGATCGTGTTCTTATTGCTTATTTTATTCTGGTTTAAATCTGAATTCGAAGAAGAGCAATTATGCTTAAAGTATCCAAATTATCGTCATTACCGGCAGAACACCGGTAGATTTTTCCCTAAATTTATTCATTGAAAATTATATTGAAAAGTCTTTTTAAAAGACAGCAAATCAATTAAACCAATTTGATGGAGAATTTAGATTATGCACGTCTGCAAATGGCGTTTACCCTGGGCTTTCATATCATTTTTGCCTGTATTGGGATGGTGATGCCTTTTTTTATGGTGGTTTCACACCACAAATGGTTGAAAACCAGAAATCCCATATATAAAAGATTAACAATGGCCTGGTTAAAAGGTGTAGCAATATTTTTTGTTACTGGAGCGGTTTCAGGAACTGCGCTTTCCTTCGAGTTGGGAATGTTATGGCCGGAATTTATGAAACACGCGGGGCCCATAATTGGAATGCCATTTTCTTTAGAAGGTGCTGCCTTTTTTGTAGAAGCCATCGCTCTCGGTTTTTATCTATATGGTTGGAATAAACTGCCTGAAAAATTTCACTGGTTTACCGGGGTTATTATTGGCGTTGCAGGAGTAGCTTCAGGTATTCTCGTGGTTTCGGCTAATGGCTGGATGAATGCGCCCTCGGGTTTTGATTATATAAATGGAGAATTTACCAATATAGACCCGGTGGCTGCTTTATTAAATCCGGCCTGGTTTACACAGGCATTACATATGACTTTAGCGGCTTTTGTAGCCACGAGTTTTGGAGTTGCCGGGATTCACGCGTTTCAAATTTTCCGAAAACGAAATGTAGAATTACATATCAGGGCTTTTAAAATTGCTATTGTTTTTGGAGCAATCGCAGCGTTTCTACAACCTATTAGTGGCGATCTTTCAGCAAAAGATGTCGCAGAACGTCAACCGGTAAAACTCGCTGCTATGGAAGCACATTATGAAACGCAAAAGGGTGCGCCGCTTTACATTGGTGGAATTGTAGATGAAGAAACCCGTACGGTTTCTAATAAAATAGAAATTCCCAAAGCACTTTCTTTCCTGGCTTTTGGCGATTTTAATGCCGAAGTAAAAGGATTAAACGATTTTCCCGATGATGAATTACCACCGGTGGCAATTGTACATTACGCCTTCCAAACTATGGTGGGTATTGGTACTTTACTAATGTTTGCAGGATTGATCTATTTTATAAGTTTAAGAAAGAAAAACTGGCTTCAGAATAAATATTACTGGTTGTTGTTTATTGCGGTTGCGCCACTTGGCTTTGTGGCTATTGAAGCCGGATGGATAGTGACCGAAGTGGGAAGACAACCCTGGATTATTCACCAGATTATGAGAACCGAAGATGCCGTAACCCCAATGCCGGGGATGAAATATAGTTTTTTCTACTACCTTTTTCTCTATACAGTACTCGCCATAACTGTAACCTGGTTAATGAACCGCCAAATAAGGTCGCTTAACCGGGAAACTGCCGAGGAAAAGGTTAAAAATACTTCAGAAAAGAATTTTAAGCCTACGGGTGGAAATAAAAGCAAAGATTAGTTATGTTATATGTAGTTCTGTTTTTTCTGTTGTTTTCACTGTTCTTGTATGTACTCCTTGGTGGCGCCGATTTTGGTGCCGGTATCGTTGAGTTGTTTTCTTCGGCTAAAAATAAAGAGCATACGCGCGATACAATTTACCGGGTAATGGGCCCAATTTGGGAAGCAAACCATATCTGGCTAATTATTATGCTGGTGATTTTATGGGTGGCGTTTCCGGCTTATTTTAATGTGATGATTATTTACCTGCACATTCCTTTAAGCCTTGTTTTATTGGGAATTACGCTTAGGGGTGTTGCTTTTGTTTTTCGGCATTATGATGCGGTTTTAGATAAATCTCAGTTTTGGTATAATTGGCTTTTTAGAATAGGAAGTTTTGTAACACCGATTTTCCTGGGAATGTCTTTTGGAGCGTTAATTGGTGGCAAAATAATAATTACTGAAGATTATGAAACCTACGGTTTCTACGATCTTTTTATGCAGCATTGGCTTAATATTTTCGCTTTGCTGGTCGGTTTATTTTATGCTGCCCTTTGTGCTTTTTTAGCTTCAACTTTATTAATTGGAGAAGCCGATGGAAAAGCACGAAAACACTACGCTAAAAACTCGGCTTTTTTTACGGTTGTATTGGTGGCGCTTGGCTTTATTCTTATCAGTTATGGTTATTTCAGCGGGATAAATTTTGCTGAAGATTTTATTCATAATCTGGTTTCTTTAGCTTGCGTTGGTTTATCGGGAATTCTTTTATTTCCGCTTTGGAAATTTATAAAAAAAGAATATCGCATTGCCAGTAGATATTTAGCCGGTTTCCAGGTAGTTTTAATACTTTTTGCTGCGCTATATGCACATTTTCCTTATATTATAATCACTGCCGATAAAGAGATAAGTCTGTTAGAAAACCTGGCACCAGAATCTACGATAAGTAATTTGGCGATTATGTTGCTAATAGGCGGATTTATTATTTTACCAGGACTTTTTCATTTAATGAAATCTTTTAATATGATTAAAGTGTTGGAAAAAAATGAGAAGGAATACGAGTAATTTTTCCTGAATTAATTGCGGAATTTGGTAATCTCATTCAAAAAATAGCTAATGATCTTAAAAAGATTTGGAAAAGAACCTACTGGTGAAAGGTTGGAACGAATAAAGAATGCCGAAAATACACAAAACGGTACGTTTCAAAATATAGAACCTACCGCGGTGCAACCAGAAGATGTTTCTATGTTTAAAATAATGAAACAGATGCTGAGTAGGCCAAAAACGGTTCGGCCTTCATCAGAAATTCCTCATAAAAAAGCTGATTTATTAAATATAAATACCAAAAAACCGACAGTGGTCTGGTTTGGACATTCTTCTTACTTATTAAGTTTTAATGGCTATAATATTTTGGTAGATCCCGTTTTTAGCGGATTCGCTTCCCCTTTTAAATTCCTTGGAAAATCCTTCCCGGGGACCGATCTGTATCAAGCCGAAGATTTTCCAAAAATTGATTTGCTAATTCTTACTCACGATCATTATGACCATTTGGATTATAAATTTTTAAAACAATTAAAGACAAAAGTTTTAAAAATAGTTACTCCCCTTGGAGTAGGAGAGCATTTAGAATATTGGAATACACAACCTGATATAATTACCGAGCTCAACTGGAATGAAAGTGAGGAAGTACATCAAAATTTAAAAGTTACTGCATTGCCTTCCCGTCATTTTTCTGGCAGAAACGTAAAAAGAAACACGAGTTTGTGGGCGTCTTTTGCCCTGGAATGGGAGGGTTTTAAAATATATATTGGTAGTGATTCGGGTTACAGTTCGCAGTTTAAAGAAATTGGAGAAAAATTTAAGGAATTTGACCTCGCTTTTCTGGAATGCGGACAATATGGTAAATATTGGCCCCAAATACATATGTTTCCTGAGGAAACCGCGAAAGCTGCGAAAGATCTAAATGCTAAAATTTTGTTCCCCGTGCATTGGGGGAAATTTGTGCTTTCGGTACATCCCTGGAACGAACCTATTAGGAGACTAATGGCAGAAACCAGAATACAAAAGCAAGAAGTAGTTTCGCCAAGAATTGGTGAAGCTTATGTTTTAGGAGAACAATTTTCACAGGAAGAATGGTGGAATTTTGAATAAAAGAATTGAATTATGAAGGAAACAAAGTCGCATTGGGAAGAGGTTTATAATAAAAAGTCTTACAAAGATGCCAGCTGGTACCAGGAAAAACCTGAAACATCTTTAAAATTTATCGCTGAACTGGATTTGCCTGAATGTTCAAAAATTATAGATGTAGGGGGAGGAGATTCTAATCTTGTAGACTACTTATTAAAAGAAGGCTATCGGGATATTTCGGTTTTGGATATTTCTGCAAAAGCCCTGGAAAAAGCAAAAACACGTTTAAATAATGATGCCGAAAAGGTAAACTGGATCGTTGCTGATGCTTCAGAATTTGAAGCTACACAGGTTTATCATCTTTGGCACGATCGCGCTGCTTTTCATTTTTTAACTGAAGAAAAACAGATTGAAAATTATATAAGAACCCTGGAAAATTCGGTAGCTTCCGGTGGATTTGTAATTTTGGCAACATTTTCAAAAGAGGGACCAGTAAAATGCAGTGGAAGAACAATTAAGCAATATTCAAAAGAAGATCTTCAAGCGTTATTACAGGATAAATTTGCTCTTTTGAAATGCGAAAATTTAGATCATAAAACTCCAACCGGGGCGATTCAGAATTTTACATTTTGTTGTTTTAGAAAAAAATAAAATATTATGAAAAATTTTTGGAACGAACGTTATGCCGATGAAGATTATGTTTACGGCAAAACACCAAACGAATATTTTAAAGAAAAAATTGATGAAATGCCACCCGGTAAAATTTTATTGCCGGCAGAAGGAGAAGGGAGAAATGCGGTGTATGCTGCAAGCCTGGATCGGGAGGTTGATATTAGTGAAAAAGGTAAGGAAAAAGCTCTAAACCTGGCTAATAAACAAAGCGTAGAAATTGATTACAAAGTAGGTGACCTTCCAGACCTAGATTATAAAGACGAGCAACGGATGTGATTGCTTTGATTTTTGTTCATTTTTCGGAAGAAAAAAAGGAAAACTATCTAAAGAAATTTAAAAAGTTACTGAAACGCGGTGGAGTAATTATTTTTGAAGCTTTTAGTAAAGAACAAATAGATATTCAGAAAGAGAATCCAAAATCTGGCGGACCTAAAAATGCTGAAATGCTTTTTTCTAAAGAAGAATTGCAAACCTATTTTAGCGGCTACGAATTTGAGGAATTTGAAGATCTAATTACTGAACTTTCAGAAGGTAAATATCACCAGGGAAAAGCAGCAGTAATTCGTTTTGTAGCGAGAAAGCCATTAAACTGAAAAATTAAACCTCAAAGATCCCGCTAAACACCTGGATCTTTGAGGTTTTTTAAACTATTGAAATTTATAATCGGTTCCCGGAACTGTAGAAAAAGATTTTTCGCCTAAATATTCGCAATAAGCGCGGCCATCTAATTTTGGAGAGACCGGCGAATGTTTTTGTAAATATTCTTCTACCAACTCGTGAATGGTATAATCTTTTACTTCAACGTCTTTTACATTTGGCATTCGGCAAAGGTTATCAATCGGGTCTCCGGGCCGAACACAGGCTGAAATTGTGTAATATTCATCATCCTGCATTTCCTCGCCTTTAACCATAACCGATTGTATGCGTTCTCCTTTTTTATTCTGAGAATTAAAATCGACTTCCATTCCTGAAAATCTTACCAGCCAGCCACCAAATCGTTCGGTTGAATTTTGGGCAAATGCATTGTGCATTTCATTTTCCAACCATTCTTTAATTTGTTTTCCGCTGGCTTTTCCGGTTTTTACTTTTTCGTTTACCGGTAATAAATTCCACAAATTTGCTCTTGTAATTGGTGCAGCTTCCCCGTTTTCGGGAACTATAGGATTTCCGAAGCGAAATCCGTTAGAAATTGAAATATCGGCACCGGTTTTCCAACGAGCTGCATCGGTAATCATATTATCCATCGGGTTTTCTACAGTTAAATAGCGATAAAGCGGAGTTTCAGTATAACCTATTACGGTCTCCAGGTGTTCTTTGTAGGGAGCTTTAGCTTTCTTAACTAACCCGGCTATTTCTGGATTTGCAGCATATTTTTCAGGATCAACTTCCATTAATTCATATTCTTCATCTACAATTTCGCCATCTTTAAAGTAAAGATTTAATTTCCCTACAAAAGAACCAAAAGCACCGGGCTCTGTAACCTTCGCATATTTCCCTTCAATGGGTTGACGAACCCTTTCGTGGGTATCGTTCCCGAAAATATAATCTACATCTTTAGCTATTGGGTTGTTGGCTAATTCAATTTGCTTAAAAATTCCAAAATGCGTCACTAAAAACAACGCATCAACTTTTTCTTCGGTTTTCACTTTCTGAATAAGTTCCTGAACGCCTTCGTCTAAGCCGCTAAAACCAATTCCCTCGCTAAAAATTGGGTTTTGCCGAACAGGAACATCGGGATCGTTTATTCCGATAAACCCAAGCTTTACACCTTCAATTTCTTTGGTCCAGTAAGGTGGGAAAAGTTCTTTTTTATCTTTCTCATGAAACATATTCTGAACAATCACCGGAGTTTCAAAACCCTGTAAAACGTCCATCATTACTTTTTTGCCATAGACTACTTCCCAGTTTCCCGGCACTAGAAGATCGTAATCCATATTCTTTATAATTTCAGGAAAAATTTTTCCTTCAGAAAGTGCGGCATAGCCACTTCCCTGGATAAGATCACCGCCATCAAAAATTATGGTATTAGGGTTTTTGGCTCTTTCTTCTTCAAAGAGGGTTTGAATGTGGGCGAGGCCTCCACGTTCTTTAAAAACTATTTCTTCATCTTCCCAAAATAATTCGGGGTGAGAATCTAGTTGGCCGTGAATATCGGCCGTTTGTAAAATGGTGATTTTAGTGGTTTCATCTTTATTTTTGTCCGGGTTTTTACCATTTGCATTGTTGCACGAGGTATATAAACCAATGGTAGCAATGCCTGAAAACAGGATTAATGCTGTCTTTAAACTAATTTTCATAAATTATCTTTTTATAGCTCTATACTGTAATAGTTCTTATTCTTTTGTAATTGTAAAAGATGCGTAAAGGCGTGGTCTACTACTTTTATGTAGGGATGTAAATCTTTTTTATCAATTTTTAAATAGTTTATTGAGAGTTTACAAACCTTGATCTCTACGCCCGCAGCTTTAGTTTTTTTTATATAGTTGCTCATCTTCTCTTTATTTGTAAGCTCCTTAACATTTTGTCCATAAAGGACTATCTGAAAATCACCAAATTTATGACCATCTTCTTGTTTTAGTGCTTCAGCAGTAAGGATTATTGGCTCTAACTGTGGAATTTTGGAAGTAGAGACTACATAATTATTTTTCTCAATTCCTGTTTTTGTTTGAGCAAAACCTGAAACGCCTAGCATAAATACTAAGATTAGAATTCCTATTTTTTTCATCATCTTGATATTTTATATGTTTTAGAATACTTTTTTTAAAGCTCTATACTGAAATATCCTTTTTTCTGAAGTTGAAAATCATATAGAATTCCATTCTCAACAACTTCCATTTCTGATGGAATCGCTTTAGGATCTACACCAAATTTTTTGAGGGAAAATCCGCAGGCTTTAATGGCAACATTGGCTTTTTCGGCTCGCTGAATATACTTTTTCATTTGTTCTTTATCGGTTAAGCCTTTTACGGTCTGGCCGCAAACAATAACCTGGAAATCACCAAAATGATGACCATCTTCTTTTTGCAACTCTTCCGCAGTAATTAAAATGGGTTGTAACTGCGGAATTTTCTTGGTTAAAACCACATAATTATTCTTGTCAGGATTGTGATTTTGAGCATTTGTAGTTAGAGAGAACAGCATTAAAAGCGCTGTAAAAATTAAAATTGACTTTTTCATTTTTATAGTATTTATGGCTGAAACAGCCGGTTATATTTTTGTTGTTTGTTGATCTTTAAAATTATTTAGAATAAAAAACAGGAGTCCGCCGGAAATCGCAATATTTTTAAATAGCGGTCCTAAGGTGGTAATTTGCCCTACCTGCACCGTTAAGGTTATAGGGATTAAAACGGCGAGTAATATCGTGGCTGCCCAACGGGTTTTAAAACCTATAAGTAACCCAATCCCGGTGATAAGCATTACAACTCCTGAGAGCATTACCAGCAACTCAGGGTTACCGAAGAAATAGGCGATTCCTTTAAAATTTGCCTGGTCTATTCTATTTACTGTTTTTTCAATATTTAGTAAATGATTAAAACTGGCCACGAGAAATATCCCGCTAAGCATCACCCGTAAAACCTGTACAGAGCGACGACTCACTAAAATGTTTGTGTTCATTGAATTTAGAATTAATAAACTACCTAAGAGCAAGCTCACAAGGCAGTCTGAGAAATAAATTTTTTTTTAAATCTCAATTATCGAGTTAATAGCTCGTTTATCAGCAAGGACACCGATAAAATTAAATGGATTATGCTGCTAATTCCTTTGGAGGAGGATAGTTTTTGGAGAAATAGGTTGAAATTACCGCAGGATTGAGGTAATTGTAATCTTGGAAATTTGTTGTTATTTCGGTCTCGAACCAGGCCATTTTTGCCAGGTTAAAGGCCGGATTACAAACGGCATCGCTGCTAATTACCAATACCGAAGAATCTTGTGTGAAGGTTTTATCATCTACCGATTTTTGGGTTTTTTTCTTACAAAACGGGTTTACCAGCGCAATTCCTTCAGCATCCAAAATACTATTCAGCACTTTTGCGTCCAGCATCAGGAATTTTCCGAAGAAAATTACGGTAAGGAAAATCGCTATGTAAGCTTTGATTTGCATTATTCGGGAAGATAGAGTTTTAAATTATTTGCATCAAACTCAACCTGGTCCAGATGTCCCATCTGCTTTTCGTCTTCGGTAATTAAATGAAGATGCATATAGGTATTGTGATGCGTAAAAACTGCCTGGTGTTTGCGAGAGAAAAATCCGAGAATTTCAATCTCTTTATCTTCTAAAGTATAATTTGTAAGTCCTTCGTGAGCTTCTTTCGGAGAACTCACTTTTTGGCCTTGAGGTAAATTTACAATATGAATTTTAGCTGAATTGATTTTTCCTTTTAGTCGAAATGGAAAAGCTTCCGCATCATCAGGCGTTCTTTTATTTAAAAAAATTTCTAAATTCTCCAATGAGTTTACTGAGCTTGGCAGTGACACCGATTTCCATTTTTCAACTTCAGCATAAACAAAAAACGGTGCTTTAACTGCATTTGTTTTTTCAACTTCCATTGAATTTTCATTCCTAACAACTGATTTAAAAACTTCTCCGTCTAAAATAAGCAGTTCACCACTTAGGAATTCTACTGGCCCAAGTCCGTAAACACCTTTTTTAGCTACAGAATCCAGGGAAATTGTACCCTGAAGTTCTCCTTTTTTCATCACATTTTTCATTGCTCCGGCTACTTTTACGCTGTTATGTTGAGCCATAGTTGAAAAGCCTGTAAGAAAGCCAAGAAGTAATAGTGTTAGATGTTTTTGCTTCATATTTCGCAAAAGTAATTAGAAGATTTTAATAATAGCGTGACTAATGTTACAAAACAATTTTGTTCAAGGTAACCCTTGTTACTGCAGCGCTCCCACAAAATAGAGACTTTTGCAATTTAAATCTGAAAATCTTAAATGTTGAAAGTTCTTAATTTCCTTACTTTGTTTTTATTCCTGGTTTTAAGTCTTAACCTTAAGGCTCAATCTTCCGATTCCTTAAAAGATGAAAAGCCTCAACTTATAGATATATTTAAAAACGCAACCTTCCACGGCCATATTCGTAATTTCTATATGAATACCATTAACAGGGGTGAGCTAAAGGATTATTATACCAATGCAAGCGGCGGTGCAATTGGATTTACTACCGGAAATTTTAAAGGTTTTGAGATTGGAGTGAAGGGAATTTTTACTTATAAAACCTTTGGCAGTGATTTGGGTGTTGAGGATGCAGTAACGGGAAAAAATGCTAAATGGGAGTACGAACTTTATGATGTATTGAATAAAGGAAATTTTAGGGATCTTGATAGGTTGGAGGAGCTGTTTATAAGGTATCGTTTTGGGAATTCATATTTAAGTTATGGTAAGTTTGAAACCGAATTCACACCACTTTTAAATCATAGCGATGGCCGAATGAAACCTTTTGCGCATAGGGGCGGCTGGGCACATTTAAATTTCAATTCAAAACACCAGGTTAATTTGGGTTGGCTTGATGGGGTTTCACCGCGGTCAACCACCGAGTGGTTTAGTATGGATGAAGCTTTGGGGCTTTTCTATAACGGATTTCAACCGAATGGAGAAATGGCTGATTATCACGAATTTTATCCTTCATCAGGGATTGGGATTTTAAACTACAATTTTAGAAAAGATAATTTTCAGCTTAATTTCTATGATTTTTACGAGGATAAAATAATGAATACAATTTGGGCAGAAATAGGGTATAACCTGGCCGATTTTAACTTCGGAGTTCAATATGTTTATCAAAATCCTTTTTCTTTTTCTGAAGATCTGGCTTACGTGAATCGATATGTACAACCTGGAGAAAATGGACAGGTATTGAGTTCTCAGCTCAGTTGGGAGAAATCGGGTTTCAATCTCGCGCTTGGCTATACCCACGCTTTTGATACCGGCCGGTTTTTATTTCCGAAGGAATTAGGGCGGGATCGCTTTTTTACTTCCATTTCCAGATCACGCCTGGAAGGCCTGGGAAATGCAGATGTTTTTATCTTAAAAGCAGCATACCACGTTCCCAAACCCGATTTTCATATTGGAATAGAAATGCAACAGTTACAAGGTCCTGAAACCGGTAAGTTTGAATTTAATAAATATAATGTTGATGAAACGTTCCAGATAAATAGTCATTTAAGTTATCACGCACACGGATTTTTGGAAGGTTTGAATTTTGATATTTTATGGATTTACAGGAGAAATCAAAACCACACCGATGCCCAGAGTATTTTTAATAAGAGTAATTTTAATCAATTAAATTTTGTTACCAACTTCAATTTTTAAAGTTATAAAACACGAATGGAAAATATAAAATTAGGATTAAAAGAGAACTGGAAACAATTTAGTTTATTGGTATTGGTAAATGCCTTTGTTGGTGGAATGGTAGGGCTGGAAAGAAGTATTTTGCCTGAAATTGCCGAAAAAGAATTTGGTATTGCAGCAACCAGTGCCATTTTATCTTTCATTGTAGTTTTTGGAGTGGTAAAGGCGATTTCCAATTATTACGCCGGGGCATTGGCAAATAGGTTTGGAAGAAAAAATTTATTGGTTTTAGGTTGGATTTTTGCAATTCCCATTCCTTTTATCCTCATCTATGCTGAAAATTGGAATTGGATAATCGCCGCCAATGTCTTACTCGGAATAAACCAGGGATTGGCCTGGAGTAGTACCGTAGTGATGAAGATTGACCTGGTGGGTGAAAAGCAGCGTGGTTTTGCAATGGGTTTAAATGAGTTTGCCGGGTATTTTGCAGTAGCTGTTGTAGCTTTTCTTACGGGTTGGATCGCTTCAGAATATGGCGTTAGACCTTATCCTTTCTACCTGGGAATTGGACTTATGATTCTGGGGTTGCTCTTTAGTATTTTCCTTATTAAAGATACGCGCCACCACGTTGCCAAAGAGGAGGGAAGCAGCGGTATGTTGCGATTAAAAAATATTTTCTGGGATACCACCTGGAAAGATAAAAACCTTGGTTCTGTTAGTCAGGCGGGGCTAATCAATAATTTAAATGATGGAATGGCCTGGGGATTATTTCCTATTTTACTTTCCGGAAAAGGTTTCAATCTTGAACAAATAGGAATTGTTACCGCACTTTATCCTGCAGTTTGGGGAATAGGCCAATTGTTTACCGGAAGAATGGCCGATATCTTTAGTAAGAAAGATATGCTGTTTATTGGGATGCTTCTGCAGGCCATAGTTCTGGTAATATTAGTTTGGGCTGAAACAATGACGCATTTTGTGATACTTTCTGCTTTACTGGGCTGGGGAACCGCAATGGTTTACCCGACTTTTCTTGCAACTATCGCCGATAACACCCATCCGCAGGATCGGGCAAAAAGTATTGGTGTTTTTAGACTTTGGCGTGACCTGGGATATGCGATAGGAGCAATCTTAACTGGGGTAATTGCAGATTTGGTGAGTATTGAAGCAGCGATTATGTTAATAGGAATTCTAACTTTAATTTCAGCCGGAATTATTTTTCTTCGAATGGATTACAAAGACAATAAGGCTGTGAAATTACTTAAATTTAAAAATTAACTTTAATATCGGATAGGTTGTGTATAACTTCAACCGATAATTTGTATCTTTGTGCTATGTGGGAAGTAGATGTAAGATATAGAGAAGAGATGCAAAGCACTTTTGAGCGCTTGTTCGAAAAGAAAGCAATGCTGCAAAAAGCCAGGCCGTTGCCCAATATCGCTTTGAAAAAAATGAAAGAAGTTCTTTCTATAGAATGGACTTATAATTCAAATAGTATAGAAGGGAATACCCTTACCCTTAGGGAAACTCAAATGGTGTTGCAAGAAGGAATTACCGTAAAAGGAAAGTCACTGCGAGAGCATTTTGAAGCCAAAAACCACGAAACCGCTTTAGATTATTTGTACACCCTGGTTAAACCAGGTTATCAACTAAATGGTAAAGATATTCTCAAATTACATGAGCTGGTTTTAAGAAGCATAGAAGATGATTTTGCCGGGAGATTAAGAAATTCTGGTGTGCGTATCGCTGGGGCAAATTTTGTGCCGCCTAATGCCAAAAAGGTTTCCGGGTTATTTGATGATTTAGTGAATTTTGTGAATGAAAATAAACAGCAGTTAAATGTAATTGAACTCGCGATGGTTTTTCATCATAAATTTGTTTGGATACATCCATTTTTCGATGGAAACGGAAGAACGGTGCGTTTGGCGATGAACCTTATTTTAATGAATGCAGGTTTCCCACCAGCAATTATTCTACGTAACGATCGTAAAAAATATTATGCCGCATTAAATGCTGCAAATAAGGGAGATTATAACAAACTTGCACTATTAATGTGCCAGGCCTTGGAGCGTACTTTGAATATTTATATTCAGGCGCTGCCAGATAATGATGCAAATTATACTGAAATTTCTAATTTGGTAGAGGAAGAGCAATTACCCTATGGCCAGGAATATATTAGTTTACTGGCAAGGCAGGGAAAAATTGACGCCTATAAAGAAGGTAGAAACTGGCTTACTACTAAAGAGGCAATTCATGATTATATTAAAAACAGAAAAAGGAAGCGATAGTTTGTTTTTCTTCTCTGATGGTGAAAACAATTATGCCTCTCTGAGGCTATAAATTGATAAGCCAGGAATTCACGAATAATAAATAATTAGTGAATTCCTGGCTTTTATTTTTTAAGCAGGTATCTCTGCTTTTTGTTCAATTAGGTTCTCATGTTTTAAATCTGACCAGAATTCCGCCGGGATTTTTTCTTCCAGGGCTTTAATATTTTCCTGAACCTGTTCCGGTTTACTGGCTCCAGCCAATACAGTACCCGCAGCTTTGGGGGCTAAAGAAAACTGAAGCGATGCAGCCACGAGGTTTACTTTATGTTTCTCAGCAATTTTCAATATTTTTTTATATCGATCTGAAATATTATCGGGCATTTCACCAGCATAATTATAACGCTTTTGCCCCGCAAGTAAGCCTGCATTAAATGGCGCGGCATTTATTAAACTTGCTTCGCTTTTTTCTATAGCCGGTAATAAACGCTCTAATGCTTCTTTATGGTGAACCAAAGAATATTGAATAGCAGAAAGAAAAACATCTGGTTTTGCGACTTCCAAAGTTTTTAAAATAGGTTCTATGGTATTTACTCCCAATCCCCAGGCTTTAATAAGGCCTTCTTCTTTCATTTTTTCAAGCTCTGGCATTGCGCCTTTCTTCGCAACTTCAAAATGATCTTCCCAGGTAGTTCCTTCCTTGTACTCATCATTGTGATCTGGAGAGAGGTCGTGAATAAACGCATAATCTATGCTTTCTACGCCTAAGCGCTGCAGGCTATCTTCTACAGAGCGGCGAACGGCTTCCGCAGAATAATCATATTTATAATCAAAGGGTGCAGGATTATTCCACATTGTTTCAGGAACATTTTTTGTGGCTTTTAAAACGCGGCCAACTTTGGTAGAAAGCACGTAATCTTCTCGTTTTTTATTATGTAGAAAGTGCCCAAACCTTCTTTCGCTTAAGCCTAATCCATACCAGGGCGAGGTGTCATAATATCTCACTCCGGCTTCCCAGGCTCCTTCCAGTGTTTTTTCAGCTTCAGCATCGCTTATTTGTTTAAATCCGTTACCAATGGCGACTCCGCCTAAACCGAATTTATGTTCTAAAGTAAACTGACTCATAATTTTATAGTTTTAAATCTGAATTTCTTATTATTTTCAATATTAAAATTAAAACAGAAAAGCCTTACGTCATTGCCATTTAACAAAGACTAACATTTTTTGCCCGGCCTTTGTTAAGATGCACTTAATTAAGAAAAGCAGGTGAAATTTAGTACTGTAACAAAAGTTACTGCCCTAAACGTAGGATTATTATATTTTTGCCTTGTAAAACTTAATTAACCGGTTGGAAAAGTACTTAAACATAATTGCCAATTCATTTACAGGCTATTTTAATTACCTGGTGAATGAAATTAGCAATCCCTCCTGGACCAATTATTTTTATTGGCTTATTGGATTGTCACTTTTAGTTTGGGTATTGGAAATTTTAATCCCCTGGAGAAAAGATCAAAAGATATTTCGAAAGGATTTCTGGCTGGATACGTTCTATATTTTATTTAATTTTTTCCTGTTTTCGCTAGTTGGTTATAACGCGATCTCTAATGTTGCAGTAGAATTATTTAATGATTTCCTGGGCATTTTTGGAATCACTAATATTATAGCCATAGAAGTACAAAATTTCCCCGTTTGGGTACAGTTGCTTATTATGTTTGTGATTGCAGATTTTATCCAGTGGAATGTCCACCGGCAATTACACAAGCAGCCGTGGCTATGGGAATTTCACAAAGTGCACCACAGCGTTAAGGAAATGGGATTTGCGGCACAATTTAGGTTTCATTTTATGGAAACTATTGTTTATAAAACCGTGCAGTATATTCCGCTGGCGATGATTGGTTTCGGAATTCAGCAATTTTTTGTAGTACATATGTTTGCTGTATTTATTGGGCATTTAAACCACGCAAATGTTGGCTGGAACTATGGAATTTTTGGTTATCTTTTAAATAACCCTAAAATGCATATCTGGCATCATTCAAAAGAACTTCCGAAAGAGAGGCCTTATGGAATGAATTTCGGTTTAAGTCTAAGCATTTGGGACTATTTATTCGGCACAGCATATATTCCCCAGGAAGGAAAAGATATAGAATTAGGTTTTAAAGGAGACGAAAATTTTCCTAAAGATTTTAAAAATCAAATGGTATTTCCATTTAGAAAAAAGAACGCACAATAAACAGTTTATAATTTAAAAGAATTAAAGAAATGAAGATAAAACAATTTAAAGACGATCCTTTAGCGCATTATTCTTACGCACTTGTAAGTAATGGAGAGATGGCCCTGGTAGACCCTAGCCGTAACCCTATGCAATACTATAAATATGCCGAGGAAAATAATGCAAAAATAGTAGCAGTTTTTGAAACGCATCCGCACGCCGATTTTGTGAGTGGACATTTGCAAATTCAGGAAGAGACGGGGTCAACTGTCTATATTAGTAAAAATGTTGGTGTAGAATATACGCATACTCCATTTGATGAAGGGGACGAAGTAAAAATTGGAGATGCCAGTATAAAGGCTATTCATACTCCGGGGCACTCGCCAGATAGTTTAACATTTATAGCTGAAGAAAACGGTGAAACCATTATGTTTAGTGGGGATACACTTTTTATAGGCGATGTTGGAAGGCCAGATTTACGTGAAAAAGCTGGAAATATGAAAGCAAAACGTGTAGAATTGGCGAAGCAAATGTACAATACTATGCAAACCAAATTTAACGAATTGCCAGATGATACTATAATCTATCCGGCTCACGGTGCAGGTTCGCTATGCGGAAAAAATATGAGTGATGCTTCTTCAAGTACTCTTGGAAATGAACGCCAGGGAAACTGGGCGTTCAAAGACCAAACCGAAGAGGAGTTTGTAGAAGAAATTTTAAAGGACCAGCCTTTTATTCCTGCCTATTTTGGTTTTAGTGTAGAGTTAAACCGAAAAGGAGCTTTAAATGTTCAAAAAGCCAAGTATGAAGTTCCGGTAAAACTTTATGTAGATTCTGTAGAAAAAGAAGGAATTACTGTAGTAGATACTCGTGATGGGGATGCTTATAAAAAGGGACATTTACCTAATAGTATTAATATCATGGCCCGTTCAGAAAGTGATAAATATGAAACCTGGCTGGGTGCTATTATTGAGCCCGAGGAAGAATTTTACCTTGTTGCTGAAAGCGTAGATCAAATTGACGATTTACTGGAAAGAACTGCGAAAATCGGTTATGAAAAGCAAATGAAAGGGGTAGTGAGTTTATCTGAAAAAGTTTCAAAATCTTCAGATGATTTCAATTTAGAAGATTTTAAAGCCAATAAAGATAAATACACTATTGTAGATATTAGAAATGAAAGCGAGATTGCAGAAGGTAAAATCTTTGATGATGCTAAAGCAATTCCGTTGAATGAGCTAAGAAACCGTGCCGATGAATTACCAGATGACAAACCGTTTATGGTACATTGTGCCGGAGGATATCGTTCTGCTGCAGGAAGCAGTATTCTTGAAAATAAATTTAAAAACACTAAAGTTTATGATCTAAGTGAAGCGATTAAAGAGTTTTCGTAATTAATTAGTTATTATTTTAAAGCCCTGTAGATAATTGAATTTACAGGGCTTTTTTTATGTTTAATTGTAAACAGATTGGTAATATCCAGAATCTAAATCTTAAAAACTCATAAGTAAAAGCTCCAAACTTTTGCTATATTTACAACACAAGCTTCAAATTAGATTTGAAAACTACGAAATATGGAAAAAAAATATAAGGTTAAGGTGAATAATTCATTTGAATTTGAATTTACCAAAGACCAGATTACCGCTTTAGATACACAGGAAATTGCCACTAAACATTACCATTTATTAAAAGAAAATCGCAGTTTTAAGGCTGAGGTTCTTACCGAAAACTTTCTTCAACGCAAGTACGATATTAAAATCAATTCTAATACCTATAATGTAGCTATTTCCAATGAGTTGGATTTACTTATTGAAGAAATGGGACTTTCTCTTGGCACCGCGCAAATGATAAATGATATAAAAGCGCCCATGCCGGGGTTAATTCTGGAAGTTAATGTTGAGGAAGGTGCTGAAGTTAAAGAAGGGAATTACTTGCTGGTTTTAGAAGCTATGAAAATGGAAAATACACTTACTGCACCCAGGGATGGTGTGGTGAAATCGGTTTCAGTAAAAACCGGACAAACTGTTGAAAAGAACCAGTTATTAATTGAATTGGAATAAGCCCTTAATCCTCCAAATGGGAATAATTAGAATTCAAAAGAAATAAAATGAAGAAAATATTAGTAGCCAATAGGGGAGAAATTGCTTTGCGTGTAATGAAAACCATTCAAAAAATGGGGATCAAAACCGTAGCTGTTTTTTCTAAAGCTGATAGAAATGCGCCCCACGTAAAGTTTGCCGACGAGGCGGTTTGCATAGGCGAAGCCCCTTCTAACGAATCTTACCTAAAAGGCGATAAAATTATTGAAGTAGCTAAAGAACTCGATGTAGATGGGATTCATCCTGGCTACGGATTTTTAAGTGAAAATGCAGGCTTTGCCGAAAATGTAGAGAAAAACGGCATTACCTGGATAGGTCCCGGTTCTAAAGCCATTAAAATTATGGGGAGCAAACTTGCCGCTAAAGATGCGGTAAAAGAATATGACATTCCAATGGTTCCCGGAATTGACGAGGCGATTACCGATCCAGAAAAAGCGAAGAAAATTGCTAAAGAGATCGGTTTTCCTATTTTAATAAAAGCTTCTGCCGGTGGCGGTGGTAAGGGAATGCGCATCGTTGAAAAGGAAAAAGATTTGGAAGACCAAATGAAACGTGCCATTAGCGAAGCTGAATCAGCTTTTGGTGATGGTTCGGTTTTTATAGAGAAGTATGTTTCTTCACCCAGACATATTGAGATCCAGGTTTTAGCTGATTCCCACGGGAATTATATTCATCTATTCGAAAGGGAATGTAGTGTGCAGCGTAGGCATCAAAAAGTGGTAGAAGAGGCACCCTCTGTAGTGCTGGATTCAAGACTTCGAAAACAAATGGGCAAAGCAGCTGTAAAGGTAGCAAAGGCCTGTGATTATGTTGGTGCCGGAACCGTAGAGTTTCTTTTCGATGAAGATCAAAATTTCTACTTTCTGGAAATGAATACGCGTTTGCAGGTTGAGCATCCCGTAACGGAATACATTACAGGCGTAGACCTGGTAGAACAACAGATTAGAATTGCCAGGGGAGAAAAGTTGAAATTACTTCAGGAAGATCTAAAAATAAAAGGACACGCGGTAGAACTCAGGGTTTATGCTGAAGATCCTATGGATAATTTTATGCCCAGTGTGGGGACACTTAATAAATATAGTATTCCTGAAGGTGAAAATATACGTGTAGATAACGGCTTTGAAGAAGGCATGGAAGTTCCTATTTATTACGACCCAATGCTGGCAAAATTGATTACTTACGGAAAAACCCGCGAGGAAGCCATTCAATTAATGCTGAAGGCGATAAAGCAATATGAAGTTGAGGGCGTAATGACGACCCTTCCTTTTGGAAAATTTGTTTTTGAACACGAAGCCTTCAGAAGCGGAAATTTTGATACCCATTTTGTAAAAAAATATTATTCCGCTGAGAAACTTGAAAATGAAATTGAAGAAGAAGCCAAATTAGCGGCTATTGTAGCTTTAAAGCAATATCTCAAAGATCAACAGGAGTTGAGGTTACCAATAAACTAAAAGCTAACCTCAAACATTTAATCTAGATTATCGCGTAAAAAATAAATTGATGAGTCAGAATATAGAGAAGTTAAACGATAAAATTAAGCAGGCACATCTTGGTGGTGGTGAGAAACGCATAGCGAAGCAGCACGAAAAAAAGAAACTTACTGCCCGGGAGCGTGTAGATTATTTACTGGACGAAGGTTCTTTTGAAGAAATTGGGATTCTGGTAACTCATAGAACTACCGGTTTTGGAATGGAAGATCAAAAGATCTATGGAGACGGAGTCGTAACAGGCTATGGTACCATAAGCGGAAAATTGGTGTATATTTTTGCCCAGGATTTTACGGTTTTTGGAGGTTCACTTTCGGAAACACACGCTGAAAAGATTTGTAAAGTTATGGATCTTGCCGTAAAAGTTGGAGCACCAATGATCGGCTTAAACGATTCTGGTGGAGCCAGAATTCAGGAAGGCGTAAAATCTTTAGGAGGTTATGCCGATATTTTTCATAGAAATGTAAAAGCTTCAGGGGTTATTCCGCAAATTTCGGCGATTATGGGTCCTTGCGCCGGTGGTGCTGTTTATTCGCCTGCAATGACAGATTTTACACTTATGGTTCAGGATACCAGTTATATGTTTGTAACCGGGCCTAATGTGGTGAAAACGGTAACTAACGAGGAAGTAACTTCAGAAGAACTTGGTGGCGCTTCAACGCACGCTACCAAATCTGGAGTAACTCATATCACTTCATTCAACGATATCGCCTGTCTTGAAGATATAAAGAAACTGGTGAGTTATATGCCGCAAAATAACAAAAAGGCACCGGAAAAACTTCCGTATGAATTAGGTGATGAAATTAGGGAGGAACTGGATTCTTTGATTCCAGATAGTTCTAATAAACCTTACGATATGCACGAGGTAATTCGCGGAATCATAGACGAAGATTCATTTTATGAAATCCATAAAGATTACGCCGATAATATTATTGTTGGTTTTGCGCGCTTAGGCGGAAGAAGTATTGGGATTGTTGCCAATCAACCAATGAGTCTTGCCGGAGTTTTAGATGTAGATTCCTCTAAAAAAGCAGCTCGATTTACTCGTTTTTGCGATTGTTTTAATATTCCTTTGCTAGTTTTGGTAGATGTTCCCGGGTTTTTACCAGGAACCGACCAGGAGTGGAATGGAATTATTCTAAATGGCGCAAAATTACTTTATGCACTAAGCGAAGCCACGGTTCCAAAAGTGACCGTAATTACCAGAAAAGCTTACGGTGGCGCTTACGATGTAATGAATTCTAAACACATTGGCGCCGACCTTAACTTTGCATGGCCAACGGCTGAAATTGCGGTTATGGGAGCCAAAGGTGCCAGTGAAATTATTTTCAGAAAAGAAATTCAGGAAGCTGAAGATAGCGAAGCGAAACTAGCTGAAAAAGAGGCTGAATATGCAGAAACTTTTGCAAATCCTTTTGAAGCTGCCCAACGCGGATTTATTGATGAGGTAATTATGCCAAAAGAAACCCGTAGAAAATTATTGAAAGGCTTTAGTATGCTCGAAAATAAAAAAGTACTTAGACCGGAAAGAAAACACGGCAACATACCTTTGTGATTTTTTAATTTAACTGAGTAAAATTTAAGATTTAAAGTATGACTAAAATTACTACTACGAATATAAAATTGGAACGAAAGAAACTGGAATTGGAATTTGAAACATCTACAAGAGTTCGCGAAGACAGTATATTATTGAACCAGGTTTACGATGAAACAATACTGCCAGAATGGGAGTGAAATTCAATAAAATTGTTTGTGTAGATCACACAAAATTGCAAGATTGGGCTATAGATGAACTTCAGGAATTTAGCGAAACTAAAGTTGATGTTTATAAAGATAGTCCCGAAACCGAAGAAGAGCTTATTAATCGAATTGGCGATGCCGAAGCCGTAATAGTTTCCTGGAAAACGCAAATCCCTGAAAATGTTATAAAAGAATGTAGCAATCTTAAATATATTGGAATGGCCTGCAGCCTGTATGATGATGAATCGGCTAATGTTGCTGTAGATTTTGCCAGGAAGCAAGAAATTACCCTGAAAGGTATTTTCGATTATGGCGATCCCGGGGTTATAGAATTCATTATTTCTGAATTAATAAGATTACTGCACGGATTTGGTAAACATCAATGGCGCGAAATGCCGGTAGAACTTACCGATAAAAAGATTGGGATTATTGGTTTAGGTACCACCGGGCAACTTCTGGCCGAAGCTTTATTGCCGCTGGGAGCCGATCTTTATTATTTCAGTAGAAGTAGAAAAAAAGACTGGGAAGAAAAAGGAGTCAAGTATTTAGAACTGGAAAAATTGCTGAAAACTTCAGAAATTATCTCGCTTCATCTTCCAAAGAAGACCAGGCTACTTGGAAAGGAAGAATTTAAAACTTTTGATGCGGGAAAAATTTTAATCAATACTTCGCTGGGGCTTCCTTTTAAGGAAGGAGCTTTTGAAAACTGGATAAAATCTGAAGGTAATTTCGGGATTTTTGATGGTGATGGGGGAGCTTCACTTTCTAAAGATACAAAAGCATTAGATCGTGTAATTTCTTATTCTAAAAGCGCAGGTTGGAGTGCAGAAACTCAAAAACGCTTATCTGAAAAGGTATTGGAAAATTTGAAATCTTATTTCAAATAAACCTCAATATATATAATTCAAACCTCAAAGGTTTTCAAAACCTATGAGGTTTTTTGTTGTAACATTTGTTACTGTCTTACTTCGTAAATTACAGTTAATTTGCACCTCATTAAAAAAATGAACTATGGAATGGATTTTTGAGCCCTGGCCCTGGTATGTATCGGGTCCGCTTATAGCTTTAATAATGTTTTTACTAATTTTTATTGGGAAACAGTTTGGAATGTCTTCCAACCTTAGAACCATGTGTACCATCTGCGGTGCCGATTCTAAAGCCGATTTCTTCAATTTCGATTGGAAATCTCAACGCTGGAATCTTATTGTGGTTGCAGGAGCGATTATTGGCGGATTTATTGGAGCAAATTTATTAAGTAACGATCTTTCTGTAGCAATAAATCCTGATACGATTACAATTTTGGAAGACCTTGGCTTTAATAGCGCCGGTGAAGCTTACCTACCAACTGAAATATATAGTTGGGAAGCAGTTGGCGGAATTAAAGCGCTTATCATTTTACTGGTAGGCGGAATCCTAATTGGATTTGGTGCTCGCTATGCCGGTGGTTGTACATCCGGGCACGCTATTTCTGGACTTAGTAATTTGCAATTACCTTCTTTAATTGCCGTTATAGGATTTTTTATAGGTGGTTTGGTGATGGTACATTTATTATTTCCTCTAATATTTTAAATTGAAATTATGAGAAGTATAGGATATTTATTGATAGGTATATTTTTTGGAATTGTAATGTTTAAATCTGAAGCCGCTTCCTGGTTCAGGATTTATGAAATGTTTCAGTTCCAGTCGTTTCATATGTATGGAATTATGGGTTCGGCATTGCTTTTAGGAGTTATTGGTGTTCAAATTATAAAACGTAAGAACCTGAAATCTTTTTTTGGAGAACGAATTTCATTTACCCCAAAAGAAAAGAGTTTTAGCCGCTACATGTACGGCGGAATTATCTTTGGATTAGGTTGGGCATTAGCCGGCGCCTGTCCGGGACCAATTTTCACCCTAATTGGTGCAGGATTTTTACCAATTCTAATCGTATTTATAGGTTCGCTTTTAGGCACTTTTTTATACGGATTGCTTCGGGAGAAACTTCCGCATTAATAAAAATTTTGGGTTTCGGCGGGAAAGAAATTAGTTTTTACTTTCCGAAGAAATATAGAAATAGGGTAGGGAAATATGGTATTTTACAACAACAAGTCTAATTGAAATTACAATTAGCGTGGTGGTAAGGTAAATGATATCACGATTTATACCAAGCTCGTGCATTATTACAAAAGCGAGTCCGCCCATTATACAGGCAGTGGCGTAGATCTCTTTTCTAAAGATCACGGGAATTTCGTTACAAAGAATATCTCGAATTGCACCACCAAAAGTACCCGTCATAGTACCAAGTGCAATGCAAATAATGGGATCAAGCCCATTTCTAATGCCTATTTCAACACCGGTAATAGTAAAGACTCCCAGCCCAATGGTATCAAAAAGAAAGAGGGATTTTTTTAGATAATTAATTTTGTTTCTAAAAATAATGGCAAGAATGGTTACAACGCCAATTAGGTAAATATATATGGTATTTTCCATCCAGGTTACTGGAGTGTTACCTATTAAAGTATCGCGTAACGTACCACCACCAATGGCAGTTACAAAACCAATAATAAAAATACCAAAGAGGTCCAGCCGGCGATCCATGGCAGCCAATGCGCCAGATATAGCAAAGGCTATAGTCCCCAGGATATCTAGAATATTAAATAAAGTAAGTTCCATTTACTCGATAATCGAGATTTTAAAAGCTTCGGGGACTTCCCGAAATTAAAAAAGTTAAACCTGAATATCTCGCGGTTTTCGCTAGAGAATTCTTAAACAAAGGTATAGTTAAATTTTGGAAGCCCTTAATTTTTATTTCCTGAATGAAATCTATACCTTCAAATTATTTGCTAATAAGAAAACTTAATTAGTAAGGCCTATAGATTATAACTAAAGTTATTACTTTTGTAAGACAGAAAAACAAGAAATAATGAGCGATAAAATAGAAAGAATAAAAACCTTAATTATAGGATCTGGACCTGCAGGATATACTGCAGCAATATACGCGGCAAGAGCAGACCTTAAACCTGTTATGTATACAGGAATGGAACCTGGTGGACAGTTAACTACAACAACCGAAGTGGATAACTTTCCCGGTTATGCCGATGGAGTAGATGGGCCAAAAATGATGATGGATCTGCAAAAGCAAGCCGAACGTTTTGGTACCGAAGTAAGAATGGGCATGGTAACCGAAGTTGAATTTACCGATAAACCCGGCGGAATTCACAAAGCTTGTGTAGATAACGCAACCTGGGTAGAAGCCGAAACGATTATTATTTCTACCGGTGCTACGGCTAAATACCTTGGTTTACCAAGTGAGCAACGTTTACGTGGTGGTGGAGTTTCAGCATGTGCTGTTTGTGACGGATTTTTCTATAAAGGTCAGGATGTAGCTATAGTTGGTGGTGGAGATACCGCCGCAGAAGAAGCTACCTATTTGGCTAATATTTGTAGCAAAGTTACTATGCTTGTAAGAGGTGACCAGATGCGTGCATCTAAAGCAATGCAACACCGAGTAAACAGTACTAAAAATATTGATGTAAGGTTTAATACTGAAGTAGACGAAGTAATAGGCGAACAGGTAGTAGAAGGTCTAAGAATGCTGAATAAAGAAACTGGCGAAAAAGAGCAAATCTATATTACCGGGTTGTTTATCGCCATTGGCCATAAACCAAATACCGATATTTTTAAAGGTAAATTAACGATGGATGATACCGGGTACTTAATTACCGAAGGTAAATCTACTAAAACCAATATCCCGGGAGTTTTTGCCTCAGGTGATGTGCAGGATAAAATTTATCGCCAAGCAGTAACCGCAGCGGGAACTGGATGTATGGCTGCTCTTGATGCTGAACGTTATTTAGCTGAAATTGAAAGCGAAGAGGGAGAAGAAGTAAAAACTACTAAAAAGGTAGAAGCTTAATTTTCTGAAATTTATAATAAAAAACCTCGCAGAAACTTAAATCTGTGAGGTTTTTTTGTTTTTAAATAAAATCACAAAAAAATCAGCTTAGATACTGAAACCAGTTCAGGATGACGTTAAGTTGATAATTGTTGTAAATACTAATATTCCAACCCTATTTTAGTTCTAACTTTATCCAGTAGCTCAATTAATTGCAGGCTTTTTTCAAAGGTCATTTCGGTGCTTTCAGTTTTGCCCTCGCGTAGCATTTTTTGAACGTGTTCCGCTTCAAAATTATAACCGTTAGAATTCACTTTAAACTCTTTGGTTTCTTCACCTTCTGGTGTTTGTATAATAATACTTGTAGGTTCGTGAAACCTGGTGTTTAGTGTAAGCGTAGCTTTTTCAAACTGAATAATTGCTGCGGTAGGGGTTTGTTTTATAATAGAACTACCCAATTCTGCCTCTACACCATTTTTATACTCAAAAATAATATCACAGTTTTCGTCAACTCCGGTATCATGAAAACTGGCTTTCGCCTGAATTCTCTCTGGAGCTCCCAGAGCACTCATTGCCATAAAGATAGGGTAAATGCCAATATCCAGTAAGCTACCGCCACCCAGGTTTTTATTGTAAAGGCGTTTATCTAGATCTACCGGTGCCGGAAATCCAAAATCGGCTTTTAGATTTTTGATTTTCCCATATTTTTCAGACTTAATTTGTTCTATTACAAACTTAAAATGCGGAAGAAATTGCGTCCACATCGCTTCCATAAGAAAAACCTTTTCCTTTTTGGCTTTTGCGATCATTTCTTCCACCTGCTTTTTGTTCATTGCAAAAGGTTTTTCGCATAAAACGGCTTTTTTATGATCAAGGCAAAGAAGGGTCTGTTCGTAATGAAAAACGTGTGGGGTTGCGATATAAACCACATCTAATTCTTCATCTTTTAACATTGCTTCGTAGCTGGAAAATAATTTTGTAGCCGCATGTTCTTTTGCAAATGTTTCAGCTTTGTTTTTAGATCTACTGGCAACCGCGTAAAGTTCGGCGCCTTCAACGTCATTTAAAGCAGTGGCGAATTTTCCGGCAATTTTTCCGAGGCCAAGGATTCCCCATTTTATATTTTTCATCTTAAATAAAATTTATTTTAGAAAGTTAATTTTTATTGAAAAACCCAAATTTTAAACTGAAAACTAGGTGCTTCTTTTGATTTTATGTTCCGGGGTTTTTATAAATAATTCCAGGATTAGAGCAAGTGCCATGACAAGTAAACATCCTACTAAATTGAGCCATAAATAGGGCATCACATCAAATTTATAGAGAATTATTACTATAATTTGTGTGATTATTGCGGCTACAAAAACCGAATTACTATTTACAATTTTAATAAAAAATGCCAGTAAAAATATTCCCAAAACATTTCCGTAGAAAATAGAACCGATGATATTTACCAGCTGGATGAGATTATCAAATAAATTGGCAAAGCTTGCAAAGGCAATGGCAATGGCGCCCCAAAGTAGCGTAAACCATTTGGAAGCTTTTACATAATGTTCGTCAGACATTTCGGTTTTTCGGCTTCTTTTATATAGATCTATGGAAGTTGTTGAGGACAACGCATTTAATTCGGAAGCGGTAGAAGACATTGCTGCAGATAGGATTACTGCTAATAACAAACCAATTAATCCGCGTGGAAGATTATTCAGAATAAAATGAATAAATACATAATCTTTATCGTTGCTCTCGGCATCTTTGTCTGATGCGTCTATTAATTTCCTTGCTTTTTGTCTCGTTTCGTTTTCTGAAGCATTTAAAGTAGCCAGGTTTTCGCGATAAGTAGAATTATTTTCGGGGGTAAAATTATTGTTTTCTGCAAACTGTAAATGTAGGTTCTGTTTTTCCTGCTGTATCTCATCGTGCTCCAGCATTAAATTTTCATATTGATTTCCGTAATCTGAATTTAAAACGGTTTCAGTGGCTGCGGGATTAAAATTTAAAGGGGCGTTATTAAACTGATAGAATACAAAAACCAGGACCCCTACAAGCAAAATAAAGAACTGTAACGGCACTTTAAGCATCCCGTTCATAATCATTCCCATTCGGCTCTCGTTAACCGATCTTCCGCTTAAATAGCGTTGCACCTGGCTTTGATCTGTCCCGAAATAGGAAAGTGCTAAAAAGCTTCCTCCAATGATTCCGCTCCAAAAAGTATATCGGTTTTCAAAATCGAAAGAGAAATCCAGAATATCCATCTTGCCGCTGGCACCGGCAATTTCAAGAGCATTGCTAAAATTAATATTTTTGGGTAAATAGCTTAGAATAATAAAAAATGCAGCAAACATTCCCGTGAGAATTACTGCCATTTGCTGCTTATGAGTAACGCTCACGGCTTTTGTACCGCCGGCAACTGTATAAATAATAACTAAGGAACCAATTAGCACTGTTAAACCAGAGAGGTTCCATCCTAAAACTGCTGAAAGAATAATTGCAGGGGCAAAAATAGTTAAACCAGCTGCAAGACCACGCTGAATTAAAAACAGGACTGCAGTTAATGTTCGGGTTTTTCTATCGAATCTTGATTCTAAATATTCGTAAGCGGTATAAACGTTGAGTCTTCGATAAATGGGAATAAAAAACATACAAATAATTACCATTGCAATAGGTAGCCCAAAATAGAATTGTACAAAACCCATCCCATCGTGAAAAGCCTGGCCCGGTGTAGAAAGAAAGGTGATGGCACTTGCTTGAGTTGCCATTGTAGAAAGCCCAATTGTCCACCAACGGGTTTCGCTGCCACCGCGAATATAATCTTGTGCTCCTTTGTTATTTCGGGTTTTGTAAACGCCGTAAGTAACTATAAAAGTAAGCGTACCAAGAAGAACAATCCAATCTATTAATTGCATATTAGGTGAATTGAGACATTATAAAATAAAACACGATTATGTAGGCTGCGTTGGCCAAAAGAACGAAAGTGTAGGATTTCTTCCAGGTAAATTTTTCGGGTTTCTTCATTATTTTCCTATTGAAATCATATTAGCAAAAAGCCTGTAAGCGCCGGGAACGCCAACCGGAAACTGCCTGAAAAAGCTTAAACCGGTATAAATAAAATATCCTTCTCCATATTTTGCAACCATTAAACTACCATTTTTGGGAGTTTCATTTTTATCGTTCATAGAAAGGATTGGCGTAAATTCTTCACTCCAGG
>NZ_CAXAVR010000015.1:0-38795 GCF_963972535.1 uncultured Salegentibacter sp. | reverse complement strand
AAAAATAGATCTTAGGGTAGACGATCACGAAAATCCTATTGAAGAATTAGAACGTTTGCTTAAAACCGCAAGAGCCTACGAATTTATGAACCGCGGCGATCTTGCCATGGAAGAAGGAAATGTAGAAAAAGCTTTAGAAGAATACGGCACCGCAGAAAGTATGTTTCCCAACAACCTGGAAATGCGTTTTTGGAAAGCGGTGGCTCTTGCTAACAGCGATCGTTTACAAGAAGCGAAACAAATTTTTGATAGGATTTTTGATGAAGACGAAAACTGGAGAATAATGCTAAAGCGTTTGCCCAAAGCCGGCCTAATAAACGTTAGCAAAGAGGAAATGAAGATGCTTACTAAGTAATCTTCACAGATTTAGTATCTTTATAACTTAAAATAATGCTGTTATGAAAATTACTTTTAATAAAGTTATGCTTGGACTTGCGGTTGTATCACTTACCGCATTTACTTCTTGTAAAGACGCAGAAGAAAAAACTGCTGAAGAAACCCAAACTGCTCCAAATACCCAAATGAGTGGAAACACATCTGGAAATGCAGAAACCCCAGATGTAAACCCCCCTCATGGTGAACCCGGGCACCGCTGTGATATGCCGGTTGGCGCTTCTTTAAGCGGAGCAAGTAACAACACCAATGCAGGTTCAGGATCTGAAATGACTACTTCACCAATTAGGTTGAAGGATTCAAAACCTTCTAAAAACCCTCCACACGGTGAGCCCTATCACGATTGCTCCATTCCTGTAGGAGCTGATCTTCAAAGTTAATTTTGAGGTTTTATAAATTCTGAAATAAAAAAATAAAACGTCATTACGAACGGAGTGAAGTAATCTGCTATTAATATACAGACTGCTCGTCTTTCGTAATGACGTTTTTAAATTCGTCATCCTGAACTTTTTTCAGGATTTAAAACAAGTTAGAAGCTGAAACAAGTTCAGTTTGACGAAAAGAGAAAAAATCAAACAAGCTTTTTAATAGTTAGCCCTTAATCCAATCCTCCTTTTCGCTCTCCATCTCTTGGCTCAGGCCAGGTCATTTGCTCACCCGATCTTCTGTTTATTGGCAATACTGCTTTTTCCCTGGAGGTAGTTTCTGGATCTTCACTCGCCATATAGGTCATAATAGCGGTTAAGATCACGTTGCTTCTCACATCATCAAAAACAATTTTATCATAAGTATCTAAGTTGGTATGCCAGGTATAATCCCAGTAAGACCAGTTTAAGGAGTTTAGCATAAATGCAGGCGCACCGGCTGCTACAAAAGAAGCGTGATCTGTTCCTCCGCTGGATGGAGTTCCCGGGAATGAAGTTTCAATTTCTCCCTTAATTTCCTGCGGAACCGGCTCCAGCCATCTTCCTATATAATCGTAGGCGTGTAGAAAACCCTGTCCGTTAATATTCTTAACCCTTCCAGTTCCATTATCCTGGTTGAATAAAGCTTGTACATTAGCCACAATCTCCGGATTATCTTTTACAAAAGCTCGAGAACCATTAAGTCCCTGTTCTTCACTTCCCCAATGTCCCGCAATAATTGTTCGTTTAGGATTTGGATAAAGTTTTTTAAGAATTCTCATTGTTTCCATCATTACAATAGTTCCCGTACCGTTATCTGTAGCACCGGTTCCACCATCCCAGGAATCAAAATGTGCTGAAAGAACAACATATTCTTCAGGTTTTTCGCTGCCTTCAATTCTTGCAATAGTATTAAAAGTAGGTACTTCACCAAGATCTTTAGACTGAGCAACCACTTTTATTTTGGGAGTATTATCATTTTCAGCTAAACGATAAAGCAAGCCGTAATCTTCCAGGTTAAGGTCTAAAGTTGGAATTTTATTGGTATAAGCTCCAAATACTTTATTTGCACCAAACCCGTGAGACCAGTTAGAAGTTATAATTCCGGCAGCCCCTGCGTTTTCAAGTGCTTTAGGTAATTCTCTGTAACCATACCCGGTTTTGCTAATTCGGTCTCTCCAAATAGAATCGGCTTCTTTTATACTTCCCTGCATCTTTTTCCAGGACTTTTCAGTAGCCCATTCTTCCCAGTTGTATGGAGGTCTACCGGTAGGTTCATTAACCGAGATCATCACAAATTTTCCTTTTACCGAAGAAAGCATATTGGCAAATGCAGTAGAATCTGAAGTTTCTGGCAATAGCACCACCTCAGCGGTTATCCCTTTTTTTCCGGTTGAAGGGCTCCAGGCAAGTTGCCTACCTTGCAGCGTTCTTAATCTTGGCTCTACAAGGTCAATATGGGTAATGCCGCGCTCCCAGCCACGCCAGGTGCCATATTCTTCGTTTTCAGCTGAAATTCCCCAGCTATCATATTTCTTTACTGCCCAGTCGTGAGCATTCTTCATCTGTGGTGTCCCTACTAAACGTGGTCCTACCACATCCACAAGCTCGTGGGCAAGTTCTTCTAATTTTGAATTTTCATTGGCCTCGGTTACAATTTTGTTAACCATCTCTTCCTGTGCCTGTACCTGCAATGTCCCGGCTACAAGGAATAAACTAAAAAGTGTGCGGAAATTTTTCTTCATCCTGATTTATTAAATTTAAATTTTAAGCGTAAATATATTAATTAAATCCGGGTGGGCATTTCCTACAGATTCTTTACAGATATTATCTATTTAACTATATTGGCAGTGTTTTTAAAAAATAAACCCACAACTCCTTAAATCAATGAAAAAAACGCTACAAAACCCCTTCAATTTTAAATTTCAGTTTCTCTTTTTAATATTTATAGGTTTAAGTTTTTCCGGAATTTCCCAAACAAGTGAACTTTCTGTAGAAAAAATTATGCAGGATCCTAATTGGATGGGTACTTTCCCTTCTAATGTAAAATGGAGTGCCGATAGCGAAACCATTTATTTTGATTATAATTCTGAAAAAAATACTGAAGATTCGCTTTATAAAATTGAACTGAACCATACTTCAAAAATCAGCAAAGTAAGTTTAGAGGAAGAACGGGGAATAATCACATCTTACGGCGATTTCAATAAAGACCGAAGCAAAAAGATTTTCAGCAAAGATGGCAACCTGGTTATTTACGATGTTAAATCTGGCAAGTCCACTCAATTATTAGATCTTTCAGAAGCTATTAACAATGCTGAATTTTTAGCAGACGATAATAAAATCAGCTTCAACGCCGGTGACAACGCTTTTATTTACGATAAGAAAGCAGGAAGCATAAAACAACTAACCAATATTGCTGAAGGTAAGGCTGAGGAAGAAAAAGAAGATAAAACTTCTGAAAAAGATGCGTGGGTAAAAGACGAAAACCTGGAGCTACTGGAAGTTGTAAATCAACGTAAAACCGAAAAAGAAAGTAGGGAAGCTTATCAAGAGGCAACTGCTGAAAAAGAAAATTATACTTTTTACCTGGAGGATCGCGATTTAAGTAATTTACAGGTTTCTCCCAATGCAAAATTTGCAACTTTTAAGTTAATTACCCGGGAGCGAAATGGAAGCACCGATGTGCCAAATTATGTAGATGAATCTGGCTACACCGTAAACCTCCCTGCCAGAAGCAAAGTAGGTGAAGATAAAACCAGTATTGAACTGGCTATCTACAATTTCGAAAAGGATACAGTTTATATCTTAAAAACAGACGATTTACCCGGAATTACAGATTTACCCGATTATGTAAAAGATTATCCAGATAAGGAATGGGAAGAAACCCAAAGGGAAGTAGCGCCTACAACGGTTTATTTTTCAGATAACGGGGAGTACGCTGTGGTTAACCTTCGTTCTAAAGACAATAAAGACCGTTGGATCGCTAAAATTGATCTGGAGACCGGAGATTTAAACACTTTAGACCGCCAAAGAGATGAAGCCTGGATTGCCGGGCCGGGAATTGGCTACGCTTACTACGGCGGTGAAGAAATGGGTTGGTTACCCGACAATAAACATATCTATTTTCAAAGTGAAGAAACCGGGTATTCGCATTTGTATTTATTAGACGTGAATACCGGAAATAAAATAGCACTAACCGAAGGTGATTTTGAAGTTTTTGATCCTGAACTTTCAAACAATAAAAAACATTGGTTTTTAACAACCTCTGAAGTTGGACCCGGAGAACGTCACTTTTATAAAATGCCGGTGATGGGTGGTAAAATGGAAAAACTTACCCAAATGGAAGGGAATAACAATGTCTTCCTTTCTCCCGATGAAAAAAACATGGCCATTTTGCATTCCTACAGTAACAAGCCGTGGGAATTATATTTAAAGAAAACGAAAGCAAATGCTGAAGTCAAACAACTAACCGAAGGACAATCTGAAGCATTTAGCAGCTACGACTGGAGAGAACCCGAATTAATAGAATTTGAAGCCGAAGATGGCGCTATGGTTCCCGCCAGGTTATACAAACCCGAAGCAAATGTAAAGAATGACGCTGCGGTAGTCTTTGTGCACGGTGCAGGTTACCTGCAAAACGCTCACAAATGGTGGAGCAGTTATTTTAGAGAATATATGTTCCATAATTTATTAACCGATCTTGGTTACACCGTAATAGATATTGATTACCGCGGAAGTGCTGGTTATGGTCGTGACTGGCGTACAGGGATTTATCGCCACATGGGAGGAAAAGACCTTTCTGACCAGGTTGACGGGGTGGAATATTTAGTTGAAAATCATGGGATAAATCCTGAAAAAGTCGGGATTTATGGCGGAAGTTATGGCGGTTTTATCACGTTAATGGGAATGTTTACCGAACCTGAAACTTTTAAAGCCGGCGCTGCATTAAGATCGGTAACCGATTGGGCGCATTATAATCACGGCTATACTTCTAATATTTTAAATGAACCTGCGGCAGACCCAATCGCTTATAGAAGATCTTCTCCCATTTATTTTGCTGAAGGTCTGGAAGGAGATTTACTGATTGCACACGGAATGGTAGATGTAAATGTTCATTTTCAGGATGTGGTGAGACTTTCACAACGTTTAATTGAATTAGGCAAGGAAGACTGGGAAATGGCAATTTATCCCGTAGAAGATCACGGTTTTGTTGAGCCCAGCAGTTGGACCGATGAGTACCGTAGAATCCTTGAATTGTTCAATGAAAGCCTTTTAGACTAATGGATATTGAATTTGTAAGAAGTCAGTTTCCGGCTCTGGAAAAGGAATTTACTTTTATGGATAACGCTGGTGGCTCTCAAACCTTAAAAAAGGTTGCCGAGCGCATTAGTGGATATCTATTACATCATAACGTACAACTAGGAGCTTCATATAAAGTTTCCCGGGAAGCTGGAGAAAAACTGAATTACGCCACTAAGCAAGTCAGCAGGTTTATAAATGCCGGCAAACCAGAAGAAGTGGTAATAGGTCCTTCTTCTTCTATGCTATTACGAATTTTAAGTATTTGTATTAGCAAACAATGGCAGGAAGGAGACGAGGTAATTGTCACTAATACAGATCATGAAGCCAATGTTTCTCCCTGGACAGATTTAAAGGAAAAAGGCATTAATATAAAGGTTTGGAAAGCCAATCCCGAAAGTCTTGAGCTGGAAATAAGCGATCTTAAAAAATTACTTAGCAAGCGCACCAAACTGGTTGCCGTTACCCACGCTTCAAATATTTTAGGAAGTATAAATCCTATTAAAGAAATTGCAAAAACGGTACATAAAGCAGGAGCACTTATTTGTGTAGATGGTGTAGCTTATGCACCCCACCGACGGGTAGATGTTAGAAAATTAGATGTAGATTTTTATGTTTTTAGCTGGTATAAAACCTATGGACCGCATTTAGCGGTGATGTATGGCAGGTATAATCAATTATACCAAATGGAAGGATTTAACCATTATTTTTTCACTAAAAAAGATGTGCCATATAAATTTCAGCCCGGAAATTTTAATTTTGAATTAACCTATAGTTTACTCGGAATTATCGAATATTTTGATCAATTATTTAAGCACGAATTTCCGAAGGAAAAGAAAACCGATTTTCAGGAAAAATTGGATAAAATTTTTGAGCTGATTGGCAGGCACGAAGAGCGAATAAGCAAACCTTTGATTTCTTATTTAAATGAACATCCAAAAATTAAAATAATTGGCCAGAATTCTGCAGAAAGGGAAAAAAGAGTGCCTACCATTTCTTTTGTACATAATGAGCTCACGAGTGATCAAATAGTTGAAAAGGTTGATGATTTTAGAATAGGTATTAGATTTGGAGATTTTTATGCAAAAAAACTTATTGAAGATGCTGGTTTAAAAGAGAAAAATGGCGTGGTGAGAGTAAGTTTAGTGCATTACAACACCCTTGATGAAGTGCAACGATTAATATGGATTTTAAAAAAGGTGATTTAGTATCTTAAGGTTTCGTCATTGCGATAACGTAGCAAACATCTTCTGGTAAACTTGCATAGAGATTACTTCACTTCGTTCGTAATGACGGTTGTAATTTAATTTTGAAGCAAATATTTTCAATTATTTCTAAAGCTGAAAAAAATTATTTTCTTGTTAGAAGTAATATAAAAAAGCCACGAAGGATAAAACTCATTCGTGGCTTAATATTTTATTTAAAAAAAGCAAGCTACCCTAAAGCTTGTTTCAGGTCGTTTATCAGGTCTTCTTCATCTTCAATTCCCACGCTTAATCTAATTAAGGAATCTACAACCCCGGTTTTTGCTCGTTCTTCTTTTGGGATAGAAGCGTGAGTCATAGTGGCGGGGTGGCCGGCTAAAGATTCTACCCCGCCAAGCGATTCGGCCAGGGTGAAAATTTTTAGCTTTTCAACAAGCTTTGTTGCACTTTCTAGCGTACTTTCTTTGGTGCTAAAAGAGATCATTCCGCCAAAACCTTTCATTTGCCTCTTTGCAATATCGTGGTTTGGGTGATCTTCAAATCCGGGCCAGTAGACATTTCCTACTTTGGGATGTGACCTTAGGAATCTTGCAACCGCTTCGCCGTTTTCACAATGCCGCTGTATTCTAAGATGTAGCGTTTTTATTCCGCGTAAAACCAAAAAACTGTCTTGCGGGCCGCAAATTGCACCGCTGGCTTTCTGAATAAAATATAGTTTTCCAGCTAATTTTTCATCTTTTACAACTAATCCGCCTAATACTACATCACTATGCCCGCCTAAATATTTTGTCGCGCTGTGCATCACAATATCTGCCCCAAGATCTAAAGGTTGTTGTAAATAGGGAGTAGCAAAAGTATTGTCTACTGCAAGCAGTAAATTATGGGCTTTTGCGATTTTAGAAACCGCTTCAATATCAATAATATTCATCATGGGATTGGTGGGGGTCTCAATCCACAGTAATTTGGTGTTTTCGTTTATATATTTTTCAATATTACCGGCTTCATTCATTCCAATAAAATGAAATTTAATCCCCATATTTTCAAAAATGGAGGTAAACAACCTATAAGAACCACCATAAAGATCGTTAGTAGAGATTATTTCGTCACCGGGTTTAAAAAGTTTCATCACCGCATCAATCGCCGCAAGTCCGGAACCAAAACCAAGCCCAAATTTTCCATTTTCTAAACTAGCCAGGGATTTTTCTAAAGCCGAACGGGTGGGATTTCCGCTTCGTGAGTATTCAAAACCTTTATGGCCACCGGGTGTACTTTGTGAATATGTAGTTGTTTGGTATATAGGCGGCATTACAGAGCCGTATGCGGGATCTATATTTTCCTGCCCACCGTGTATGGTTTTAGTATTAAATTTCATAATTCTTGCGTTTACAGCAAATGTAGCGCGCTCATTGTCTTTAAACAAAATAGGTTTATCTTTATTCGCGTATTTAACAGCCTTTTCTATGTCTCAAAAAATCCTTTCCCTCCTGGTTATTTTCCTAATATTCACTTCCTGTCGGGACGAAAAATCTGACGCCGGCGTAAAACAGGTTAAAGGCGATACCGAAGCGCTTAGTTTCTACGAAGAAAGCTTTTTACCAAAAGATTTTGAAGCCTGTAAAACCGAAAAATGCCCTAAAATAAGAGTGAATTATTTAAAATTTAGAGAAGATAGGGAGGCTGCCAAAGAAATGAATAGTTACAACCAGGAGAACCTTATTAAAATTTTTAATAATACTGAAGTAGCTTCTGAAGCTGAAAATGTAAAGGCCGTGGTTAATGAATTTATCCAGGATTTTCAGAATTTTAAAAGGGATTTCCCCGAATCTCAAGCCGAATATGAAGTTGAAATCTCTCAATCGGTATTAAGCCAGACGAAGAAACTATTGGTTCTGGAAACCAATTTCTACCTTTTCACCGGTGGTGCGCACGGGTACGGTGCAACGCGTTATGCTAATTACGATATCACTTCAGGCGAATTACTTTATAAAAACGATTTGTTTTCAGATTTAGAAGCTTTTACCAATTTTGCTGAAAAAGAATTCAGAAGGAAATATGAGATTCCTGAAGGAGAAAATATTAATTCCAACGGATTTTTCTTTGAAAAGGATAGTTTTGCACTTCCGGAAAATATTGCCGTTACCAAAAACCGGGTTATTCTGGTTTATAATCGGTACGAAGCTGCCAGTTATGCCGAAGGGGAATTAAAACTTTCTTTTCCGAAGAATAAAGTAAGCGAATGGCTTAACTACTAATTAAAATTAGCTATGAAGAAAGTATATCATCTCTCTACCTGCAACACCTGCCAAAAGATTTTAAAAGAACTGGAATTACCAGGTTCTTTTGAGCTTCAGGATATAAAAGAAGAAGAAATTACTGAAAAACAACTGGAAGAAATGAAAGCGCTCGCCGGGAGTTACGAAGCTTTATTTAGCCGAAGGGCAAGACTTTATCGCGAAAGAGAGCTTAATAAAAAGGAACTTTCTGAAACCGATTATAAAGAACTAATTTTAGATCATTACACTTTCCTGAAAAGACCTGTAATTATTAATAATGATGAAATTTTTATAGGAAATTCTAAGAAAACCGTCGCGGCGGCCAAAGCAGCGGTTCATGGATAACAAACGTATTCTAGCCATCTTTGCGGCCATTGGCGCAAGTGCGATCTACGGACTTAACCATACGATTGCTAAAGGCGTAATGCCTACTTATATTGAACCCTTCGGATTTATTTTTTTACGGGTTTTTGGCGCTGCTGTTCTATTTTGGGTAATTAGTTTCCTGGGGCCAAAAGAAAAAATTGCAACTTCAGACTGGCCAAGAATTTTAGGTTGTGCCGTTTTTGGAATGGTAATTAATATGCTATTCTTCTTTAAAGGATTAAGCCTTTCAACACCTATAAATAGTTCGGTTATTGTCACGCTTTCGCCGGTTATGGTGTTAATCCTGGCTTCAATTCTCATCAGGGAACGCATTACCTTATTAAAAACCCTGGGAATAATCGTTGGTTTGGCCGGTGCCCTGGTTTTGGTTCTTTTTAGCGCTGAAAGTGCCGGAAATGCACCTAACATTCCTATGGGGAACGTACTATTTATTGTAAACGCTTTTAGCTACGGACTTTATTTAATTCTGGTAAAACCCCTAACCGCAAAATATCACGCGTTTACCTTAATGAAATGGCTATTTTTAATTGGGGTAATCATCAATTTCCCTATAACCATTGGTGAATTTACCGATGTAAATTGGACAAGTTTACCTTTTGATGCGATTTGGAAAATGGCTTTTGTAGTAGCAGGAACCACCTTTTCTACCTATTTGCTGAATATTTATGCACTAAAACAACTTTCGGCTTCAACCATAAGCGTGTTTATCTATATGCAACCGCTTATTGCAATTACCTATGCAATTTTAACCGGCGCAGATGAGCTGAATATGGTAAAAGTAGTGGCAGCAATTCTGGTTTTTGTAGGAGTGTATATGGTTACCAAGAAGAAAACCGAAATAAGAGCTTAGGTTTTAATCTGCCAGTTTTTCCGCAAGTTTTTTTAAGTAATTCTTATTTTTCTTAACGGAAGAAAGGGAAGCGGTATAAGTATTTACCTTACCTACGTCTGGAAAACTCAATTTCCCTTTGGCCATAGAATTTGCAAGTAATATTTGTAAATAATTATAAATGAGTATAATTTGCTGAAGTATATCGGTTCTTTTTGTTGTAAAACCCAGTTTTTCAGCTGTTCTTTTATTTAAAATATAGCTGGTACCTTCCAGAGTGATTTCAGCGGCTTCCTTTTCGGTATAAGATTCAGTAAGATTCACCAGTCCTAAAATATACTGCCTTAAAATATATCTTATGCGTTGCTTCGCTTTCCAGTTTCTATCAATCACGTAGTAATAATCAAATAAAGTCCCGCCGTGAATAATAATTCTACCATTTTTCTCTTTTTCAGTAATAAAAAGTGGAGAATGATAAATCAATTTTCCCTGCTTCTTTCCCTGGGGTGTATCTATAAACGGCGCCAAAACCGATAGGATTAGCGGAGCTACAAATAATGGCAAATAATACCATTCCAGCATTAGTGCAATAATTACAAATCCAAGAAATATCAAAAAAGCAAGCCCGGAAAATCTAAGGATTTCCCGGGTTTGTTCTTTTTGTGGTTTTATATAAAATTGATGTTTTTCGATGCGGGAATTTAAGCAATTTCGCTGAAGAAGGGTTTAAAAACCTAACTTTTCCGGATCTAAATGTTGAGGCCGTTTTCCAAATCTCCTGGTATCTTCTTTAGTTAAAATTTTAAAATCATCGGTGTGGCTTAAACTGTCTAAATTATCTCGCAGGGCTTTAGGCAATTTGGTAAGTTTTCTTTCCTTTAAATCTATCCACGCACCCATCATTTCACAGCTGGCAAAATTTCGACCTTTTTCATCATAAAAATTATGTAGGAATTCAAAGTACATGCCATCTTCAGCAAGGCCTTTTAACTGTAAAGTCACTTTTATGGGTTTTCCCGCAAAAACTTCTTTAAAATAATAAATGTGCTCGTAAAAAACCACCGGACCAATATTATTCTTCGCCAAATCCTTTTGTCCAAACCCGTTTTCCATTAAAAAAGCCATCCGGGTGTGGCTCATAAAATTCACATAAGCCGTATTGGCCAAATGCCTGTTTGCATCTATATCACTCCAGCGTATTTCAAATTCTTTGGTGTACATTCTCTCTATTTTTTTAATAAAATTAAGCATAAATATTATGCACGCATAATTATTTTAAAAATTTACATCCTTACCTTAGCGCCATATGCCTATAATAAACACTAAATATAAATCTCCTGGTATTTTTAAAAATGCCCATGTTTCAAGTATTTATGCCGCTACTTTACGAAAAGTAAGTTTTAGTTTTGGCAGAAAAGATCGCATTGAATTAAGCGATGGAGATTTCCTGGATTTGGAGCGTAGTTTTTATTCTGCTGAAAATGATAAAATAATCATTTTATTACACGGCCTCGCCGGACACGCCAATCGCCCTTATATGTTGGGAATGGCAAAGCATTTTCAGGAAAACGGCTGGGATGTAGCTTCCATGAATTTTAGAAGTTGTAGTGGAGAAATAAACCGACTATACCGCAGCTACCACGCGGGTGCTACTGAAGACCTTGAAGCGGTGATAAATCATCTTCAGCAAGAACAAAAGTATAAAGAAATCGGCCTGGTGGGGTTTAGTTTGGGTGGCAATTTAATGTTGAAATATTTGGGAGAACGAAATGAGATTCCTTCAGAAATTAAATCAGCAGTGGCAATTTCTACCCCTTGTGATTTAGGTGCTTCCCTGGAAGAACTTAATAAAACGCATAATTTTTTATATTCAAAACGCTTTATTAAAAATCTAAAAAAAGAACTCCAGCTTAGGCAAATCCATTTTCCTTCGGAAATTAGTAAAGAAGAGATCACACAATGTAATTCACTACTCGCCATAGATGAACTTTATACCAGTAGAGCGCACGGCTTTAAAGATGCTTCAGATTATTATAAAAAATGCAGCTGTATAGGTTTTCTACCTTATATTAAAGTTCCCACACTTTTGCTTAATGCACAAAATGATACTTTTCTTTCGCCAAATTCCTATCCCATAGAAGTGGCAAAAAATTCTGAATTTCTTCATTTAGAAATTCCAAAACACGGGGGACACGTAGGGTTTTTTCAGCATAAAAAAATATATTATCACGAACAGCGGGCCTTAGAATTTATAACTTCAAGCAAGTCAATAATTTCAGAATCTTCAAAATAGGCTTTGGCCGGCTTTGCGCTGCTACAGAATTGATTATCTTTGCGCAAGCTTAAAAATCACGCATGATTCAGTCAATGACAGGTTTTGGGAAAAGCATAACGCAACTCCCATCAAAAAAAGTAACCGTTGAAATCAAGTCGCTAAACAGCAAAAACCTTGACGTAAACGCCCGAATCCCTTCGCAATACCGCGAAAAAGAACTTCAACTAAGAAATACAATTTCTAAATCGCTTACCCGCGGAAAAGTGGATTTTTCCCTTTTTGTAGAGGTAACCGGCGAAGAAACTACCACTTCTGTTAACCGGGGCGCAGTAAAAAATTATATGCAACAATTAAAAAGTATTGTTGATGGCGATGAAACCGAATTGCTAAAAATGGCAGTAAGAATGCCTGATGCAGTGACTACCGAGCGCGAAGAAATTGATGAATCTGAATTTAAAGCAATTGAAGCCGCGGTAATTGAAGCCCTGGAAGAAATTAACCAGTTTAGAACAGATGAAGGGGAAGCTTTAGAGAAAGACCTTAAACTTCGTGTAAATAACATTGAAGCATTACTGCAGGAAGTTCTAAGAATTGATCCTGAAAGAGTGGATGCGGTTAAGGAACGCCTACGAAAAGGAGTGGCAGATCTTAAAGAGAATGTAGACGAGAACCGTTTTGAACAGGAATTGGTTTATTACATTGAAAAATTTGACATTACCGAAGAAAAAGTAAGGCTGGAAAACCACCTTGCCTATTTTAACGAAAGCATAAATTCGCAGGATTCCAACGGGAGAAAACTCGGTTTTATTTCTCAGGAAATGGGCCGGGAGATCAATACAATAGGCAGCAAATCTAACTATGCCCCTATGCAACAGTTGGTGGTGCAAATGAAGGATGAGCTGGAAAAAATTAAAGAACAACTTTTAAACGTACTCTAAATGAGCGATGGTAAACTTATCGTATTCTCGGCGCCTTCAGGATCGGGAAAAACCACGATAGTCCAACATTTATTAAAGCACAAAGAATTAGACCTGGAGTTTTCTATCTCTGCCACTTCTCGTGAGCCAAGAGGGGAAGAAAAGGACGGACAGCATTATTATTTTCTATCTTTAGAGGACTTTAAAAAGAAGATAAAAAACGACGAATTCCTGGAATGGGAAGAAGTTTACCGCGATAATTTCTACGGAACTTTAAAAAGCGAAGTAGAACGCATCTGGTCTCACGGAAAAAACGTGATTTTTGATATTGATGTGGTGGGCGGCCTTGATATTAAGAATATCTATCCCGAAAAAACACTTGCGGTTTTTGTGAAACCTCCTAGTATTGAAGAGTTAAAAATTAGGCTAAAAAAGCGTAAGACTGAGAGTGATGATAAGATAAATATGCGTGTGGCAAAAGCCTCTATTGAACTGGCAACGGCTCCGCAATTCGATTTTATTATTGAAAATCATCATTTAGATACCGCGCTTCAGGAAGCTTACGATCTTGTGGCTTCTTATGTAGGCGTAAAAAATTCGGCTAAAAATGAATAGGAAAGTCGGTTTGTTTTTTGGGACTTTCAATCCAATTCATATCGGGCATCTTATTATTGCCAACCATATGGCCGAATTTTCAGATTTAGATGAAGTTTGGCTGGTGGTTACTCCTCATAATCCGCATAAAAAGAAGAGTACGCTTTTAGAAAATCATCACCGGCTGGAGATGGTTTACAAAGCCTGCGAAGGTTATGAGCATTTAAAACCTTCTAATATAGAATTTGGTTTACCGCAACCAAATTACACCGGTACTACCCTGGCACATCTGCAGGAAAAATATCCTACCAACGAGTTTTGCCCAATTATGGGTGAGGATAACCTGAAAACTTTTCACAAGTGGAAGAATTACGAGGTGATTTTAGAGAATCACCAAATCTATGTGTACCCCAGGATTTCTGGCGGAAAGGTGGAAAATGAATTTAAAGATCATCCAAAAATTACCAGGGTGATGGCCCCCGTGGTAGAAATTTCTTCAACTTTTATTAGAAAAGCGGTAAAGGAAGGTAAGTTTATAAAACCGATGCTGCCAGATGCGGTTTGGGATTATATTAAACTCATGAATTTTTATAAATAGTCTGAATTAAAAAAAAAGAAAAGACTGTTTAAAAATCTTATGTTAGCCGTTCTGGTTAGCTGATTGAACCTACTTTTTTCATTGTGGAACTACAAGCTATAGGACGTCGTCTGCCCTCAATGTAACAACCTCAAAAACTTTAAACAGTCTTTAATCTTTATTTTTTCTCCTGGCGCGGTATGCGTAAAACCTGCCCTGGATATATTTTATCGGGATCTTTGAGCATTGGTTTATTAGCTTCAAAAATCACCGTATATTTATTTGCATCGCCATAATGTTCTTTGGCTATTTTGCTTAGGTTTTCGCCTCTTTCTACCGTATGAAAACCAGATTCCGGTTCTTCTTTTTTAACGGCTAACCTATCGTCTACCTTCGCAATTCCTTCAGAGTTACCAATTACAAGTACTATTTTTTCACGAACAGCCTGTGAATCTGCAAGGCCATAAACAATAGCCGTATTATCTTCAATTTCAATAGCAGGGTTTTCAACCTTTAAATCCAGCCCTTTTATTGTATTTAAGAGTTTATCAGCTGCTTTTGCATTCTCTTTTCTTATAACTTCTTTTTTAGCTTCAGAAATTTCTATATTCTCCTCTTCCTGTTCTTTTTCTTTACCGAAGATTTTTTCCCCGGCATCTTTTATAAATGAAAATACTCCCATATCGTTGATTACTAAGTTAGTGAAAAGAAAATTACAAAAGGAAATTCGTATTCTGCTTACACTTAGTCCTAAATTTTTGTTAGATTTTAATTCTTCAAACAAAAACCGCAAACTACAATGTAAATTGCGAGTTTGCGGTTTTCAACTAAATAACCAACCAAAAAACTAAGAAAATCCATCTTTATTAAAAAGAAGACCTCGTCGTCTAACTAAGAACGGAAAAACTTCTGCAGAATTGTAATCTGGTTAAATTTATAGATGTTAAAGTTTTGTATTCAATTCTTTGCTTATTTAGTAATGTTTTGCTTTATAACCACTGTCTTTTTAGATATACTTAGAAAATTGCTTATTTTTGAATTACAATAAACCAACCTATGGATAAGTCTCCAAAGTTTGCCGTAATTGGCGGCGGTAGCTGGGCTACTGCAATAGTAAAAATGTTAAGCGAAAATGTAGATACCATCTATTGGTATATGCGCAGCACCTACGCTATTGAACATATTAAAAGACAGGAACACAACCCAAATTATCTTAGCTCGGTTGAATTTGATAACGATCAATTAGAACTAAGCAGTGATATTAATAAAACTATAGCAGCGGCAGATTATTTAATCTTTGCCATCCCTTCTGCCTTTTTAAAGCGGGAATTAGACGCTCTAACAGTCTCCCTGGAAGATAAGGTTATATTCTCGGCTATTAAAGGGATTGTGCCTGAGAGCAGCCTTATTGTAGGCGAACATTTTGAAGAATTTCATCACGTTCCCGCCGATAATATTGGGGTAATTACCGGGCCCTGTCACGCAGAAGAGGTTGCCCTGGAAAGACTTTCTTATCTTACTATTGCCTGTACCGACGAGGAAAAAGCGAAAATTGTAGCTAAAAACCTGGACAGTGAATACATAAAATGCAAAATTAGCGATGATGTAACCGGAACTGAATATGCTGCAATGCTGAAGAATATTTACGCCATTGCTGCCGGAATTGCCCACGGATTAGGCTATGGAGATAACTTCCAGAGTGTGTTGATGAGTAACGCCATTAAAGAAATGAAACGCTTTATTAAAAAAGTACATAAAATGAAGCGTAATATTAACGATTCAGCTTATTTAGGCGATCTTCTGGTAACAGGATATTCTGTATTTAGCCGAAACCGTATGTTTGGAAATATGATAGGAAAAGGCTACACCGTAAAAAGTGCCCAAATGGAAATGAGTATGATCGCTGAAGGTTATTACGCTACCGAAAGTGCTTATAAAATAAATAAAGACAAAGGTGCAAAAACACCAATTATAAACGCTGTTTATGGTATTCTTTACGAAGGAAAAAATCCTAAAAAAGTGATTAAAAAACTGGCAGAAAAGCTGACTTAATTATTCAGCAAGAATTCCTTTGTTCGGGATAATTGGGAGTTCGCGTAAAGCTTTTTCATTTACGCTATTTTTTCTGAATAAGTATTTCTTTTCATACATTTTCCCCTCAGCAAAAAAAGTCACCTGAAATTGATTATTCAGCGCAAGCACTTCTTCCTGGATAAATTCGATTTTAGCGAAAGATTTGGCCGGTAAATGCTCCAGTTTATGCCTAATAGTTGAGGTTTCTTTGTTTTCATCAAAACCCTTACTTACAATTAAAGCCATCTCAATAGCTTCCTCTTTATCGTTTATAAGATATGCATTCCACTCCTCTACCTTAAAAGCTTCGTTATAGACTTTCACAGCCGCTACATAAACTTTTTCAACCTTTGGTATATCAATGTCTTTCTTCACTAATCTTCAATCTTATTTTTAGCCCATTTGAACAAGCCCCAAAGAATAAGTGCTGCAATAACTAATAAAATAGCTCCTAAAGCCAGTTCTATTATTTCTACAGCAACTAAAATAACAATTACCCCAATGGCAAGAATCCCGAAAATTACTAAACCAATTTTTTTCATAAAAAATGTTATTTTGCTTTAGCTTTCGGCCAAGGCAGGTTATTTAAAATGACGATTTAAACTGCTCCAGGAATCTAAGGTCGTTTTCATAGAACATTCTAATATCGCCTATTTGATAAAGCAGCATTGCAATACGTTCTATTCCCATCCCAAAGGCAAAGCCTGAGTATTCGGTAGGATCTATATTACAATTTCTAAGCACATTTGGATCTACCATCCCGCAGCCCATAATTTCTAACCAACCGGTTCCTTTAGTAATTCGGTAATCGGTTTCGGTTTCGAGGCCCCAGTAAATATCTACCTCGGCACTTGGCTCTGTAAACGGAAAATAAGAAGGTCTAAGCCTTATCTTAGATTTTCCGAATAATTGTTCTGTAAAGTAAAGTAAAGTTTGCTTAAGATCGGCAAAGCTTACATTTTTGTCTATATAAAGTCCTTCTACCTGGTGGAAAATACAATGGGAACGTGCCGAGATAGCTTCGTTTCTAAAAACCCTTCCCGGAGAAATTGTTCTAATTGGCGGCTTGTTATTTTCCATATAACGCACCTGCACCGAAGAAGTGTGGGTACGCAATAAGATATCGGGATCTGTTTGAATAAAAAAGGTATCCTGCATATCTCGCGCCGGGTGATATTCGGGAAGATTTAAGGCAGTAAAATTATGCCAGTCGTCTTCCATTTCGGGCCCTTCAGAAACATTAAAACCAATGTTTGAAAAGATCTCGATAATCTGGTTTTTTACAATAGAAATGGGATGTCTCGCCCCAATCTCTATAGGCTCTCCCGGTCTTGATAGATCGCCATAAACCCCGCTTTCCTCCTGTTTACTTTCCAGGAGTTCTTTAAGCTGCGCAACTTTGGTTTCAGAAGCTTTTTTAAGGGAATTTACCGCCTGGCCAAACTCTTTTTTCTGTTCATTGGGAACTTCTTTAAACGAAGCGAAAAAATCGTTTAAAATTCCTTTTTTACCAAGATATTTAATTCTGAATGCTTCTACTTCTTTAGCCGATTCGGTTTTAAAAGCTTCTACTTCAGCTATATGTTGCTTTATTTTATCTATCATGAGATCCTTTTCTTTTCAGAAGGGCAAATTTAGTAAAAATGTAGTTTTAGGCAGCACGTGTGGCCTTTAATCTATGTATCCGTTATTGATAAAATAATTTACAATGGCCTCCTTCATTAAAACCGATTGCTCCCCGGCTTTTAAAGTAGGTAATTGCTCCAAGATCTTATAATGCGGCCATCCGTCTTCATCAAAATAATCAAATTCATAGTAACCGTAAGGCTCCAGCAAACGGCAAATAGCAATATGCATCAAATCTATTTTATGATCTTTCTTAAATTTCTTGTGTGGCTGACCTAACTCCTGAACGCCAATTACATAAATTATCGCATCCAGATCCATTGATTCTCCATCGGCAAACTGGTTAGAAAGTTTTTTTTGCAAACCTTCCCATCTCCCTTTCAAATTTTCGTCTCTTGTCATACCGCAAAGATAATATCTTAGTATTTGAAAATACTTCACATACAGGTTTGATTTTCTTCAATTTTACCTGTTTAAACCTTGAAGTATTTTAATTGATAATAGAAATTAATATTTCGCCCTGAAATTTCAGAATGCTTTGAAATTCGCCTATTTTTTTATGAATACCTCGTTACCTTGCCAAGAAGTAGTTTTCCTATATTTGAAATATGAACACAGTAGATATCGTCCTGGCTTTAATACTGCTTTACGGACTCGTTAGAGGTTTTTTTAGAGGCCTGCTGGCCGAAATTGCTTCCCTTGTAGGTATTGTAGCCGGTATTTACGGTGCCATTCATTTTTCTCATATTTTAAGCGATTTCTTTTCTGAAAATATGAATTGGGATTCAGATTATGTTAACCTAATCGCCTTCGCTATTACATTTATTCTTATTGTTTTTCTAATTTCGCTTGCCGGAAAAATTTTAACCAAAATGGCCGGTTTTGCTGCCCTTGGCATTGTGAATAAATTACTCGGCGGTGCATTTGGACTATTAAAAATGGCTTTTTTAGCCAGTGTGGTTATTATGTTTTTTGGCGCTACAAACGAAGAAATAGACTTAGTTAGCGAAGAAAGCCTGGAAGAATCTAAATTATATGCTCCTGTAAAAACCATAGCCCCGGCAGTACTCCCTTCAATTATAAGAGAAGCCAGAGAAAGAGATATATTAAATGAAGAAAATGATTTCTTCAAGAATGAAAAAGAGGAAGTTTAAAAAGTTTTTAGTTCGCCATCCTGAATTATATTTCAGGATCTAAAATTTTAGAAGCTAATCCCGAAACTTCGGGACAGCCTGACGAGAATTAAACTTCTCAAACTTCCTCTAAAAAATTCTATTCTATACTTTTAAACCGGAACGTCCAGTCCAAAAAATCTTCTAAAACTTTCAGGATTCACCACTTCACCTTTATCTGCAATAAGCTTAATAGTTATATCCTTTCGTTTTGCCTTAATAGCAAATTCATCTAAAATTTCAAGTACATCATAATCCAGTACTCGGGTTTTTCTTACATCTAAAATTACCGTAGAATTATCTGGAATTTCATTTAACTCTCTTAGAATTGCACCTTTATTTAAGAAAGACAACTCTTCAGCAAGTGTGATTTTGTACTGACCATCATTAACATCGTAACCTTCTTTGTGAAGAAAGTGAGAGTTCTTGTAACTATTAATTAGAATAACTCCAATTCCTACCGCAAGTCCGAGTCCTATACCCATTAGCAAGTCTAAAAACACAACCCCAAGAATGGTAATAATAAATGGAAGAAATTGTCCCTTTCCTAATTTAAACATTTGCTTGAAAAGAGCCGGTTTAGCCAACTTATAACCTACCAATAGAAGCACGGCGGCAAGTACGGCCAAAGGAATCATATTCAACACAGTTGGTATAGCGATAATAGAAAATAGTATGAGGAAACCGTGTAAAATTGCAGAAAGTTTAGTTCTACCACCAGATTGTGCATTAGTAGAACTCCTTACAATTACCTGTGTAACCGGCAAACCTCCAATAAGACCAGAAATCATATTACCAGCACCTTGCGCATAAAGCTCACGGTTGGTATTTGTGGTTCTTTTTAATGGGTCTATTTTATCTATAGCTTCCACACTTAATAAAGTTTCTAAACTGGCAACAATAGCAATTGTTACTGCAACAATCCAAACTTCAGAATTAGTGATTTCAGCAAAATTAGGCATAGAAAATTGCCCGAAGAAAGAAGCTGCACTTTCTGGTACAGGAACGGTAACTAATTGAAAATCCTGAATCCCAAAAGCAGGACCATCTACTACTAGATAGTAAACTACACCCATAGAAACAGCTACCAGAGGGCCTGGAACAATACTAAATATTTTGCTCTTTTTAGTAAGAACTTTTTCCCATAATAGTAAAATTGCCAGGGCCACAAGAGTAATTAATATACTACCATAATGTAGGTTATCTGCTATGTTACCTAATGCAGAACCAATGCCGCCATCTATAGAAAAAATTTCTAAATCACTGGAAAAGCCCAGAACGTTTGGAATTTGTGAAATAGCAATGGTAATACCTATACCTGCAAGCATACCTTTAATTACTGATGAAGGAAAATAATATCCAATAATACCAGCTTTTAAGGCTCCCATTACTATTTGAAGAATTCCGGCAATTACTACTGCAACCAGGAATATTTCATAGCTCCCAAGCGATTGTATTGCTCCTAAAACAATAACCGCTAAACCTGCTGCAGGACCACTAACCCCTAATTGAGAATTTGAAATACTACCTACAACGATACCTCCAACCATACCGGCAATTAAACCGGAAAATAGTGGGGCTCCACTGGCAAGTGCAATTCCTAAACATAACGGAATCGCTACGAAAAATACTACAATACTTGCCGGGAAATCTTTATTAAAATGTTTAAACATATAAAACGCTTTATTAATTGAGACCTAAGCAAAATTTAGCCTAGTAATGTCTCTAAAATCTAATTTTTAGAAAAATGAATAGAATTTTTTATAACAATCTAAATAAGAATGCTATAGCCACTGCAAAGTCTGCAGATAGTTCATAAAAATCCAGAAAAATTTAAATTAGATTAAGCGTTTTTGGGTGGGGGAAAGATCACGTCTAAAAATACTACAGGATAACTTTCAGTATAGAAATCTTTGGTATAATCCTGCTCCTGAAGAAAATGAATACTGGCGTAATTGGTATTTTGCTCTTCAAAATTAAATTCCAGGTTAATCTGGTTTTTAGAAGAACTTTCTTCTTCATTTACATTAAAAGCAAAAGAAACATCTACAGAATTATCTATATAGGCAACAATGCTAGGCGTCGCTAGAAATGCCATAAATATAAAAGTTAGAATGTAGACCTGTGTTTTCACAGCGACAAAAATAACAAGAAATGCGTCTAACTAGCAAAAAATACTCATACTTTAATGTTAAACTAATATCAATAATTTTTATAGTCGCTTCAAATTATTATTTTCTGTCCAGCCCTGGGTGCCGTTAGATAGTTCTAATTTTACCCAACCCTGATAATTCTCCAACACTTTGGCTTTAGTGCCTTCGTGTAAGCTAAAGGCAGTCTCAGCCCGTGGGGAAGGTTCATTTTTTACATCGGCTTCTTCAGTAAAAATAATAGCAAATTGATTGTTGAATTGAATCTCCTGTTGCTGAAATGCAAAGAATACTGAAATTCCTCCAAGTAAAAATATGAAGATCGCAAATCCAAACAAAGTTCGTTTTATAAGCGGTTTTCTACTGAAATAATAAAATAAGAAGAGCACTACAAAGATTATAGAAAAAGCAATAGAAAAATAAGCCCAGGTATTATAAGAAAACGTAGATAGAAATTGATTAATTTTTTTTTCAAAACCGGTTTCCTCTACCACGGGAATATCATCTATAGTCATACTACGTGCAAATTCTATATTATTTTGCACATCTTCATCTGTAGGATCTAACTGTAATGCTTTTTCATAATAATAAATACTTGGGGCTACATTATTTAATTTATAATGCGCGTTTCCAAGATTATAATAGGTTGCTACTGAAGTTTTTCCATTTGCCAGGATTTCTTCATATTTGGCTATAGCAGTTTCAAAATTATCGTTTGCATAGGCCTCATTTGCTTCTTCAAAAAGTGTTGGGTTTTGTGCCAGAGTCGTGGCCGAAACAAATACCAGGAAAATTAAAATCAGCTTTTTCATACTAAATCTCTTTATCCAGTTTTGAAATTACTTTTACAGCTTTATCGTAATCCTCCTGCTGCGCAGAATTTGACGCTGGGGTGTACCTTGCAAACTCACAGCTTTTTAAAACCTCAATAAATTCTGCAGAAGTTTCATCGGGAACATTTTTTTCCTTCAAAATTTCTAAAATGCGTTCTTTACTCATTTCAGAAGTTTGAATATGAAGTTTCGCTTTTAAATAATTGTGCATTGCACGCTCTAAAGATTCATAAAAAGCCTGCTGATCGCCAAGGTTCTTTTTGGCTTCAGAAAGGTATTTTCTTGCCAGTTTATTCGCTTTTTTAAGTCGGTTTCCATGTACATCGGCGGCAATGGCTTCTCTCTTTTTTCCGAATAAAATAAAGAGCGGAATAGCTGCAAAAGGCAAAAGTAACGATCCCCAATAAGTCCACGACCTAAAAAAGGCTTGTTGCTCTAACGGCCTAAGATTGGTTTGGGTTTTTATAAACCTAAACTGTTCTGAAGGTAAATTAACCGCGCGCTTACTGTTTTCTGCAATTCTACCACCCGAAGTACTAACCGGACCTTCTTCTACATCTATTAAAATTTCCTGGGAAGACAAACTCTTATAAGTTTGCGTTTTTGGATCAAAATATGAAAAAGTTAATGGCTGAATTGGATATTGACCTTTTCTGGTAGGCACAATAGTGTAAGAATCTATAATACTTCCCTGTTTTCCATTTAAAGTAGTGGTAACGTTTTCGGTTCTTTGTGGATCATACATTTCAAGTGAAGATGGTACCTCAAGCGAGGGTAATTCAAATAAATTTAAGTTCCCATTTCCTCTAATTTCAACCTTTGCTTCCAGGGATTCTGAAGCATCCAGCTTATCTTTAGTGGTGCTCACATCTAAACTAAATTGTCCCACGGCGCCGGTGAAACCAGCAGGTTTCCCTTCGGGCAATGGTCTTACATCGACTGTTCTAGTGCCCGCAGCAACAGTTTTATTTATAGTTTTATAAATTCTACTGCCAAAAATGTCACGCCTGTCACTTGGTACATCTACCGAAACTGACAGAGTAAGTGGTTCAAGCTCTAATTTACCGGTTTTCTGGGGATAAAGCACCGCCTTTTTAAGTACTACATAGCGATATGGCTCTCCCTGATATTCCCCATTTTCCGGTCTTAATTCCCTTATTTCAATATTCTGACTCCAAAAATCTGAAAACTTAGGGCTATCTACTTCCCTGAAATTGCTCACACTAATTCGGGGACTCACAAATAACTTATAAACCACGGTTATCCCTTCGTTTAAATAAGGATTGGGGTTGGACACTTCAGCAACTAAATGCAAGTTATCTGACGCTATAAGATCTGAATTATCACCATCGGTTGGCTGGTCTACCGCAGCGGTAACCTGGATATCTATTGGTGTGGTTTTATAAATCTTGTCGTCTATGGTAATTTCAGCCTGGGCAATGGTTTTGCTTCCGCGGGAACTGGGCTGTAAATAATAAGAATACGTTTTTGAATATGTACGATCCCCATTAATCCAACGATTACTCACCGACTGGTTTGGGCCACCTACAACGGTAAAACCATCAAAAGAGGGAGGACGAAAATTATCACCATCCTGGTTCATTTCAAAATCTACCCTAAGGCGTTCGTTTACCCCAAGTTTGTCCTTGCTCACTTTGGCTTCGAACTTTACCTGGGCCTGTAAACCAAAGCCGGTAAATAATAAAATGCTAAGTATTAAAAACTTCACCTTCATCTATAAAATCCTTTCTTTAAGATAAGTATGATTTTGGAAAGAAATGTATCAAAAATTTTACCAATCTTTTTCAGATTGCACTTTGGCACCTTTTTGTTTTTCCGCATTTACTTTATCCTGCACCTTTCTTTCTTCATTATTCATCGCTTCCAGTAAACTCTGAATTTGCTCTGGAGACAATTGTCCCTGCGCGGGTTGAGGCTGGCCTTGCTCTGGTTGCTGTTCTTCCTCTTGCTGGTCGCCCTGGCCATCTTGCTGCTCCTGCTCATCCTGGTCACCTTCCTGTTCTTCCTGATCCTGATCTTGTTGATCCTGGTCACCTTCATTATCTCCCTCACCATCCTGATTCTCCTGCTCCTGATTCTCCTGCTCCTGGTTTTCCTGATCCTGGTTTTGGTCTTGATTTTCCTGATCCTGATTTTCCTGATCTTCATTCTCATCATCGCCACCATCCTGGTTATCCTCCTGGTTTTCCTGTTTCTGTTCCAGCATCTTTTTAGCCAGGGCTAAATTATACCGTGTTTCATCGTCAGTTGGATCGTTTCTTAAAGCGTCTTTATAGGCATCTACCGCTTCCTGATACATTTTTTGCTTCAAATAAGCATTTCCCAAATTATGGTTGGCTTTGTGCCTGGCAGTTTTCGTGTCTGCAACCTCAGCCGCCTGCTTAAAACGTTGTGCAGCCTGTGGTGCATTTTCACGGGTATAATACATATTTCCCATATTATATCTCGCGTCTGCATTCTCAGCATCTTTGGCAATAGCTTTTCTATAAGCCGCCTCGGCTTCCGGGAAATTATTTTCTCCTAAAGCAACATCAGCTTCCTGCATAAATTGCCGGGCTTCCTTTTGGGCTTTTTCTCTTTCTTTATCACTTTGTTGCTGGGCTAATACCGGAAGTCCAAGTACCAACCCAAAAAACACACATAAACTAACTCGAAGAAAGCTCAAGGATAAATTTAAATCTCGATTATCGAGTAATATGTTTGCTGAAAAACCTCTCATTGAATCACTCCTCTGTTTTTCTTTTTTCGTTGAATAAATTAAGCTTCCTTATCCAGCCGGTCTTGCGTTCCAGCATAAATACATCCAGTAACAGCAATAAGATTGCCAAACCAACGAACCACTGAAACTGCGATTTATAATCGGCAAATTGTTTGGCTTCAAATTCTGTTTTTTCTATGGTAAGCAACTCTTCCTGAACTTTTTCGGTTACTTCAGCAGTTATACTACCATCAATATATTCTCCGTTTGTTTCGCTCGCAATTTGCTCTAGAATTGCCGGATCAAGTTTTGTAATTACGGTTTCGCCCTGATTATCCTTTTTATAATTCTGCACCACTCCATTCCTTTTAATAGGAATTGGTCCTCCCTTGGTGGTGCCTACACCTATAGTATAAATTCTAATCCCGGCTTCAGCGGCGCGTTCCGCCATATCTTCAACATTACCCTGGTGATCTTCGCCATCGCTTAGAATAAACATCACCCGGTTGGTTTGTTGGTTATCGTCAAAAAAACCGGTAGCTAAATCTATAGCATCTCCAATGGCGGTTCCCTGCGAGGAAATCATATCGGTATTTAGACTTTCCAGGAACATCTCTGCCGAGCCGTAATCTGTTGTAATTGGCAATTGCGGAAAAGCGCTTCCGGCATAGGCGATAATTCCCACGCGATCGCTTCCCAGGTTCCCTATTATTTGCCTTACCAGTTGCTTCGATTTTTCTAATCTATTGGGCGCAATATCTTCGGCTTCCATACTTTTAGATACATCTACGGCAAAAACAATATCTACACCTTCACGTTTTACTGTTTCCAACTGGGAGCCCAATTTAGGATTTACAAGGCCAAAAATTAAGCTGGCAAGGGCAACAAGAATTAGCATTAATTTTAAAACAGGCTTAAATGCCGATTTGTTTGGTGATAAAAAACTTAGAAGCTCGGGTTTGGCAAACCTTGAGCGCGCACGCTTCTGCCAAAGCCTAAAAATAAGGTATAGCAAGATTACTACCGGAAGGAGTAGTAAAAGCCATAAATATATTTTTTCTTCTAAGATCATTAAAACTTTCTTTCTAATTTTTAAATGAAGCCTCTAAATACTGTATACCGCAAGATTATTTCAAAAAGTAATAATCCTAAAGCCAGTAAAGCATAAGGCCTAAATTTTTCCGTATAATTATAATACCTGAATTCTTCTATTTCAGATTTCTCCAGGCTGTCTATTTCTTCATAAATTTCTTCGAGGGTTTCGTTATTGGTAGCTCTAAAGTATTTCCCGCCGGTATCTGCAGCAATTTGCTGCAACAAAGCTTCATCTATCTCCACTTTTTGCACCCCATATTGAAACTTCCCGTTAGGTAAAATATTTACTGGAGTTAGGGCATTTCCATTACTTCCCACGCCAATTGTATAGACTTTAATGTCGAATTCCACAGCGAGCTCGCTGGCTATTTTAGGATCTATAAACCCAGAGTTATTTACCCCGTCGGTTAATAAAATAATCACTTTGCTTTCGGCATCACTATCTTTTAAACGGTTAACCGAAGTTGCCAAACCTGAACCAATTGCCGTTCCGTTTTGTAATACATTACTGTATTCAATTTCTTCAATGGCTCTTAAAGCAATACTTTTATCGCTGGTAATGGGCGTTTTTGTAAAACTTTCTCCAGCAAAAAGCACCAAACCAATCCTATCTGTAGGCCTATTTTCTATAAATTCAGCTCCTACTTCCTTTACAGATTCCAGTCGATTAGGTTCAAAATCGCGAGCCAGCATACTTGCCGAAACATCTATGGCCATTACAATATCTATACCCCTAATGTTGCTGCTTTGCGTGGTTACATCTACCGTTCTTGGCCGGGCCATTGCAGTTATTAACAGCGCCAATGCCAGTAAGCGTAAGATAAAAAGTATAGGTTTTAATTTTGAAAGCAGCGATTGCTTTACCTTAAAACCTTTTACACTAGACATTCTAAGTTCTGGCGTTTGCTGCTTTCGTTTCCAGAAATACCAGGCCGTTGCCGGCAGAAGCAGCAAAAGCAGCCAGAAAAATTCTGGATTTTCGAATGTATAATTAGCAAACATCAATTAGACTGATTTCTTAATTCTATAGAACTTTCTACTCGTTGTAATATTTCTTCGGCATATTCATCATCTTCATCAAAAACTACCATAACCTGCTGAAATCCACCATTTTCTCCCAGGTTTAGAATAGCATATTGCTTTTGAATTGGTCCGCCGGTAATTGGATTTTCAAGATTAAAAGTTCCAAAAACCTTAATTCCTTTGGCGTTATTTAAAGTTGAAAATTCTTCTTCTTTCATAATAATATTACTAGCACCCTGGTTTTCCAGGTTTTCATAAATACCGTCTACTGCCTTATCAAGGTTAAAATCACTTTGCGGATTTACAGGCCCGGTAATTAATAAAATATATAAATTGCTCTCCAGTGTTCCAGAATCAAAAGTTTCACTTCCCAGAAGCAATTCCTGTAGCTCATTGTCCCTATCTACAGCTTTTCTTACCAGTACCTCTGGAGTGGTTATGGTTACACTTGGTGTGCCGTATTCACTTCTAATCCAGTCGCCCTCCAGCAATTCTTTGGTCTCATTTCCTAAAACCGAATCTTTTATATAATCAAATCCTCTGGTATTTACCAAAACCACTATTACAATAATTCCCAGCACCAACACACCACCAATTATGGCCAGGATTTTATTTCTTCTTTTCCTTCTTAATTTCTCTGTTCGGTATTTTTCATCCTGCATCAATTCTTCCTCGGTTGGCTCAGGAACTACCTGGCGAATGTCTTTTATAAGATGCTCGGTTTTAGTTCTATCACTTTTCGCGGTAATTACATCGGGGCGCGAATTGGCAAATTTGGCTAAATCGGCGCGTTTTAATAATTGCTGAAAATTATCTATAGATTTATCTTTTAAACTTAATTCTCCCGCCTGTTTTCTTAATTCCAGGTAAGCAATAAGTTCTGAGGTGGTACTCTCCAGCGCCCTATCGTAAATTTTTCTATCTAAATATTTTCTAACAATAAATGCAAGATTTGAGTAATATTCCTTGATTTCCCTGTCTTGCAACAAAGAAGAATTATCTAATTGTTTTAACTCGAACATGGCCTGCTCGTATGGAGGTAATTCGGGTTCTGCTTCTTTTCTTTTCTTTCTTCTTCGGAAAAAGTAAAAAGCAAGTCCAAGAATTACTAAAGCGGCAAGTAACCACCAAATCCAGTTAGGAATACTAAAAGGTTTTGGAACATCTACCGCCGGTTTTATAGGATACATTTTTTGCCGTGTGGTATCAACTTTTACATCGGCAACCTCAACTCTAAAAGAATCGGTTAAATATTCCCTATTTTGAATAATAATTTTTTGCTGCGGAATAGTATAGGCACCTGAATCGAACTGGGTAAGTGAATATTTTTTTAAAAGCCTGAAGCGATCTTCAACCGTCGTGGTATCAGCTCCTAAAGATTCTACCATTTCCATTGGGTCAAAAGTTTGACCCTCAGGGAAAACCACCAAGTTGGTAGAATCAGTTTCTACTTCAATACTATAAATTATTTGTTCTCCAATTTTTATGGAAGTTGAATCTATGCCAGCATTAATTTGAGGTTGCTGAGCGAAAGCTGAAAAAGACAACAACAAAAAAAGCAACAAGGCCGCCGCTTTAAAACTATTTAATGTTGTTGTAAATCTATAATTCATTTGTTTCTAACCTCTTCTTTTAAAATATCCAAGCAATTTTTTTACATAACTCTCGTCAACACGATTGTTGATAACGCCAGCTCCACTTAGGGTAAAACTTTCGTTAAAATAAGCAGCTTTTCCGCGATAATATTCAGCATAATTTCTTCTAACCGATTTAGAGCCTGTATTTACAGTTACATACTCGCCGGTTTCCTCATCCAACATTTGTACCAATCCTAAATTTGGAATTTCCTCCTCTGCCGAATCGTAAACTCTAATCCCAGTTACGTCATGTTTATTCCCCGCAATCTTTAAAGTTTGCTGGTAATCATCATCCATAAAATCTGAAAGCATAAAGACAATCGCCTTTTTCTTCATCACATTAGAAAGGTATTTTATGGCTACCGCGATATCGGTTTTTTTAGATTGTGGCTTAAATTCTATTAATTCCCTGATAATTCTAAGCACGTGATAACGCCCTTTTTTAGGCGGAATATAAAGCTCTATTTTATCTGAAAAAAGCATCAGCCCAATCTTATCGTTATTTTGGGTAGCCGAAAAAGCTAAAGTTGCAGCAATTTCGGTAATCACATCTTTTTTAAGCTGATTTTGTGTGCCGAAGAATTCTGAACCCGAAACATCTACCATAAGCATCATGGTAAGTTCACGTTCTTCTTCAAAAACCTTTACAAAGGGCTCATTGTAGCGAGCGGTAACATTCCAGTCTATACTTCTAACATCGTCGCCAAATTGGTATTGCCGCACTTCACTAAACGTCATCCCACGACCTTTAAAAGTAGAATGATATTCCCCGCCAAAAACGTGATCGCTCAAACGCCGGGTTTTTATTTCAATCTTTCTTACTTTTTTTAAAAGCTCTTTGGTATCCATCAGGAAGCGGTTGTGTTTTTACACAGCAATTATTGGAAAATGCGAAAATTAAGGGAACTACAGGGTTTATGGAACTTCAATCTCGTTCACTATTTTATGCACAATATCTTCTGAAGTTACATTTTCGGCTTCAGCCTCGTAGGTAATTCCAATTCTATGGCGAAGCACGTCTACAACCACGGCTCTAACATCTTCTGGAATTACATAACCACGACGTTTTATAAATGCATAACATTTTGAAGCTCTCGCCAGGTTAATACTTCCCCTTGGAGAAGCGCCAAAACTTATTAAAGGTTTTAGATCTTTTAAATTATATTTTTCAGGATTACGAGTGGCAAAAATAATATCAAGAATATATTTTTCAATTTTCTCATCCATATAAACTTCCCTGGCAGCCTGTTGTGCACGTAAAATTTGCTCAATGCTCACCACCGGATTCACTTTTGGGAATTCCCCTCTTAAATTGGCGCGCATAATTAACTGCTCGTCGTTAATTTCGGGATAATCAATTACGGTTTTTAGCATAAAACGGTCTACCTGGGCTTCAGGTAAAGGATAAGTTCCTTCCTGTTCCACCGGGTTTTGCGTGGCCATTACCAAAAACGGTTTATCTAAAATAAAGGTCTCTTCGCCAATGGTTACCTGCTTTTCCTGCATAGCTTCCAATAAAGCCGATTGTACTTTGGCTGGAGCCCGGTTAATTTCATCTGCCAGGACAAAATTTGCGAAAATGGGTCCTTTTTTAATACTGAAATCATTCAGCTTCATATTATAGATCATAGTACCCACAACATCTGCAGGCAAAAGGTCTGGAGTAAACTGAATTCTACTAAAGCTACCGTGAACGGCTTGAGAAAGGGTATTAATAGCCAGGGTTTTTGCCAAACCGGGAACACCTTCCAGCAAAATATGGCCCTGCCCCAATAAACCAATAAGCAAGCGCTCCATCATATGCTTTTGCCCTACTATTACTTTATTGACTTCAGTATTTAGTAAATCTACAAAAGCACTTTCCCTCTCTATTTTTTCATTTAAACTTGCAATATCTACAGAGGCGTTGTTATCTATCATTTTATGCGTATTTAAGACCGTGAATTCGAGGCCGCAAATTGGAAAATTATTAGCGTTTCTGCTGTTAATGTATGGTTAAAAAACAAAAAAGCGGCTAAAAATAGCCGCTCTTTTTTTATAAGGGAAATCTTTTAATTATTCCAAATAAATAGTTTCAAGATCTTTTGCTTCCCCCTGTACTACTTCTACATTGTCTTCGGTAATGGCATCATAACCAGTTTCGGCATCTGGAGTTACAATAACTTTATAAGTTCCTGCCGGCACGCCGTGCAGCGCAAAATTGCCGTCTTCGTCAGTATAAGCCGAAATAGTATGGCTTGCATTCTGTGCTTTTATCAAAGATTTTCTATCGTTAGGATGTACTTCGCCTACAATAGAACCGGTATTAGCCATAGCAGACATTCTAATTACAGGTTTAAGGATGTAACCTCCATTACCGGTTGTCACGATAGATTCGTCTACATCAAAATCCAGAAGGTATTCATAGCTTTCTCCTGCTTCCAGCTCTTGTTGCACATTTAATTTTAATCCAGATTGTTGTGCACTTGGGGTAGCCATAGGATTCTCTTCTCCATCAATTACCACCACATTGTCTGGTCCTAAAACCAGTCTTATTTGATCAAGATAACCTGCAGGAATTTCAACATCGGCCAGTAATTGTGATACTCCGCCGGTTAATTGTAGAAGGTCATAACGGCCAGTTTCTACATTAGAAAGACTTTCCCATTCGGCTTCTTCTTCGCCAACGGCGGCTTCTGTTTTAATCATTACATCCTGCACATCTACCCAAACTTCATCGTAGTCTCCGGGGGCATCTGTCATTCTAACCGTTAATTGGGCGTTGCCTTCTTCCACTCCGTTTTCATCATCATCACTACAACTGGTAAATCCAAAAGCAACTACTGCCGCAAGCAATAAGCTTTTTAATTTTAGGTTCTTCATCGTTCTTTTCATAAATAGGTTTATTAATTGTTTAGAGAGGAAAACGCAGCATCATTGAATAAATTTTATCCAGATGACTAGATTAACTAAATTTAACAGGATTTTAAATTGCATTTATACATTTAAGCTAGTTTCTTGTAGAAGCTTTATAACTTAGAAAAACTTATGAAAACTGCACTAATTACCGGCGCCACCAGTGGAATTGGAAAAGCTACCGCCAATGCTTTTGCAAGAGAAGGCATTAATTTAATTCTCTGTGGAAGAAGGGAAGAACGTTTAGACGAATTAAAAAAAGAATTGTCAAAAAGGGTCGCGGTTTATACCCTTTGTTTTGATATTCGTGACAAAGCTGCGGTTTTTGAAAAAATAAATGGACTTCCAGAGAAATTCAGCAAAATTGATATTCTAATAAATAATGCCGGAAACGCACACGGTTTAGACCCCATACAGGATGGAAATATAGACGATTGGGATGCCATGTTAGACATTAACGTAAAAGGTCTGCTATATATTAGCAAAGCAATTTTTCCAAAAATGATAAACCAGGGAACCGGGCATATTATTAATATTGGATCTACCGCAGGGAAAGAAGTCTACCCTAACGGAAATGTTTATTGCGCAAGCAAATACGCGGTAGATGCCTTAAACCAGGGAATGCGTATAGACCTCAACAAACACGGAATTAAAGTTGGCGCCGTAAACCCGGGGCTTACTCAAACAGAATTTAGCGAAGTGAGATTTAAAGGCGACTCCGAAAAAGCGAAAAGTGTTTATGAAGGATTTCAAGCTTTACGCCCGGAAGATATCGCAGATATAATCAGGTTTGTGGTAACCCGGCCTTATCACGTAAATATTGCAGATTTAGTAGTGATGCCAACCGCGCAAGCAAACAGCACTACGGTGAATAAAAATTAATATTTCTTGAGATTTACATCCTGCAAGGTTTTAAAAACCTTATAGGTTTAGTTTTTGGAATACCCTAGGAATAAAAATATTGAAAAATGATATGGTTTAACGCAGATATGTAATGGGAAAAAGAATAGATAATAATTAAAGAGATTTCCGTCTTCACGGAAATGACAAAGTAAATATGATCAACAAACGGCTTTTAATAAAAAACTTACTCGCTCATAACGACGAGAATAGCTTTTATGATAAAAAGCTGAAGCTTAATATTGGCGAACGCGAAGGAAAAGCCAAGTTTTTAAAGCACGTTTGCGCACTTTCTAATTCCAATCCTGAAAACAATTCTTATATCGTAATTGGAGTCCAGGACGAAGATAACCGTATTGTTGGCACCGATTTTTTTGACGATAGTAAAATTCAAAACCTGGTGAATGCTTATTTAAGTAATCCGCCGTTAATATCTTATGAAAATATTCCTTTTCCGCATTTACCTGGAAACCTTGTGGTTGGCCTGGTAAGCATTAAGCCCAACCACGGAAAAATATGCTCGCTTAGAAAAAACATTTGGAAATATTATGGTGGCTCGGTTTTTCTTAGAGACGGGAGCATTAGTATGCCCAAGGTTTTTGATATTACTATTAGCGATGTGAATTCAGAAGTGGTGAATTCTATAGAAAACCATTCCCATAATAATATAGAATTAACCCTGGACGGGGTGTTTGATTTTCTTCAGAAGAGAAAAGATTATAACGCCACTTATAAAGTTTTTAAAGAATATTTTGTGGTTTGTTGGGCCGGAAAAAAGATTCTGGCAAAAAATGAAACATTTTATTCCCGTGTAGATATAGAATTAATAAACGAACAGGTGAAATTGTTTTATTCAGATTTGGACCAGGTGAGTATTAGCCTTACCGAAGAACAATTTAAAATCCTGGAATATGTACAATTGGGACTGCACGATAAATACCAGTTTTATCCTTTAGAAGAGGTAACTATTCGCTTTAAAGACAGCGTGAGTTATGAGATAGAAAGCAAATTGCTATTTGAGCCACCAGAATTCGACAAGAAAACGCTTTATCATATATACAACACAAACAATAAACTTCTGGAAAGACTTAAAAAGAAACTTCCGCTAAATAAACAACAAATAAAAGATCTTAAAAATTTGCCTTCAACTTATTTACTTTGTTATTTAAATAACTTTGCACAGGCAATAGACAAACTGGAAGAAGCCAAACCATTTTTAAAAGAATACAGCCAGGAAGTTTATAATTATTATAAGGAAAGTATGCGAATTTTAAGAAAAGTAAAATACAGTTAATATGGGTAGAAGTATTGCCATTGGAGACATTCACGGCGGATTAAAAGCATTAATACAACTGCTTGAAAAAATTGAAGTCACCCCAGACGATGAACTAATTTTTTTGGGCGATTATGTAGATGGCTGGAGTGATTCGGCAAACGTGGTTTCCTATTTAATAGAATTCGCAAAGCAAAATACCTGTATTTTTATTCGGGGAAATCATGACGATCTTACTCATCGCTGGCTGGAATCTGGAGAGCTTAACGAAAAGTGGCTGGAACACGGTGGGCAATCCAGTATTGATGCGTATAGAAATTTTTCTTCAGAAGAAATAGAAGCGCATATCGAGTTTTTTAATCAGATGGTTAATTATTACGTAGATAAAAAAAACAGGCTTTTTGTGCACGCGGGGTTTACAAATCAACATGGTCCTGAACAGGAATACCATGACACCGGATTTTACTGGGATAGAACCCTGTGGGAAATGGCACTTTCATTAGATAAAAATATAAAGCCAGATGATATAAATTACCCAAAACGCCTAAGACTTTTTGATGAAATATTTATTGGCCATACCCCGGTTACCCGAATTAACGAAGATGTCCCGGTAAAAAAAGCAAACATTTGGAATGTAGATACCGGCGCTGCTTTTTTGGGAAAATTATCGGCTATAGATGTAAATTCAAAGGAAATATGGCAAAGTGAGCCGGTTTTTAAGCTATATCCCGAGGAGGAAGGTAGAAATTAAGACGATTTTACCAGAAAACGCCTTTACTCTTTATATCTTTGTACTTTAATGATTTTGAGTTTTATTTAAGCTGAATTATATTAGTAAAAACTAAAACACAGTTTTTGTAGCATAATTATAAATCCCAGCAGGGTTTCTAAAATACCTGCTCCAATCCACATAAAATGGCCCTCGATAATATTAGATTAGAAGTAATGAACACCGTTGAGAAAGAGGTAGACGGTTTCATTGAAAAATACCTTATCCCGGTAGAAGAAATCTGGCAACCTACAGATTTACTTCCAAATTTACAGGGAGAGGATTATATGAATGAGCTTACCCAAATTAGGGAAGAAGCAAAAGAACTTGAATACGATTTTTGGGTAGTTTTAGTTGCCGATATGGTTACCGAAGAAGCCCTCCCAACCTACGAATCCTGGCTTATGGACATGGAAGGGGTAAAACAACATGGCAAAAGTCGTGGTGAAGAAAACGCCTGGTCTAAGTGGGTCCGTCACTGGACCGGGGAAGAAAACCGCCACGGAGATACGCTTAACAAATACCTTTACCTCTCTGGTAGGGTAAATATGCGTGAAATTGAAAAAACCACACAACATTTAATAAATGATGGTTTTGACATTGGAACGGGGCGTGATCCTTATAAAAACTTTGTATACACCAGTTTCCAGGAATTGGCTACCAATATTTCGCATAAGCGTGTTGGGCAGTTAGCTAAGAAAAAAGGCAATAAAATGCTGGGAAAAATGTGTAATATTATTGCCGGAGACGAGATGAGGCACTATATGGCTTACCGGGAATTTGTAAAAACCATCTTTGAGCACGATCCCAGCCAAATGATGCTGGCTTTTCACGATATGATGAAAAGAAAGATTGTTATGCCAGCTCAGTTTTTACGTGAAAGCGGACAGGGAATTGCCGAAGCTTTTGAAAACTTCTCTAATGCAGCCCAAAGACTTGGCGTATACACCACTTACGATTATATTGAAATCCTTGAAAAACTAAATGGATACTGGGAAATTGATAAAATGCGTTCCCTTACCGATGAAGCTGAAAAAGCCAGGGATTATCTTATGAGATTACCCGATAGAATGCGAAGAATTGCAGACCGTATGGCTGTTCCGCAAGATCAACATATCTTTAAATGGGTTGAGCCTAACGGAAGAATTTAAGGCAATTTGTCTATAAAAAATTTAGACCTCACAAGTTATGAAAACCTGTGAGGTCTTTTTTTTTGAATTTATTCGTGGGAAATCTTTAAAACTACACTTCCTGTTTCTTCCAGATTTTATAAGAAATTAGATCTTTTTCTATGAGATTAAGACAAAAAGCAACTACCGCAGCATCGTCTAAATAACCAATAATTGGAATAAAATCGGGGATTAAATCTATGGGCGAAAGTACATAAAGAAGAGCGCCTCCAATAGCTGCAATTACGTTAAAAGGTACTTCCCTGTAATTCCCGTTGGCATAATCTTTTAGCAAACTAAAAAGTATTACCGCATCATCTAGATAACGCTGTAATTTTCCTTTATTTTCAAATTTAGATTTTATAGCTTCTTCATCTTCCAGTACATCATCTATATCTTCTTCTTCAAAATCGTCCTGACGCTTTTTATGTTCTTTCTTAATTGTTTCGTTATCGATTTTACTCATTGTCTATTTTTTTGATGCCACAAAATATAAAATTATTATTGAAGGTTTAATTAGGGAAATGCTAAAATATGAGAAAAAACAAACCTCACAGATTTTAAATGCTGTGAGGTTTTGTTCATAATTCCAATCAGGTTTCCTCCGTCATGCCGTCCCGAAATTTCGGGATTATTTCAGAATCTACGTCATTTTCTATACCTATTAGACCCTGAAACAAGTTCAGGGTGACGATTCTATTATTAAATACTACAAATCGAATTTAATACCTTGCGCCAATGGCAGTTCAGTGGTATAATTAATAGTATTTGTTTGACGTCTCATATATATCTTCCAGGCATCAGACCCAGATTCTCTTCCGCCTCCGGTTTCTTTTTCACCACCAAAAGCACCGCCAATTTCAGCACCTGAAGTTCCAATATTCACATTTGCAATCCCGCAATCTGAACCTTCTACCGAAAGAAAACGTTCGGCTTCCCTTAAATTATTGGTCATTATTGCCGAAGAAAGTCCCTGTACCACTCCGTTTTGTAATTCCAGGGCGTTAGAAACATCTCCGGAATATTTCATAATATAAAGCACTGGTGCAAAAGTTTCGTGCTGTACAATCTTAAATTCGTTTTTTGCTTCGGCAATAGCTGGTTTTACGTAGCATCCGCTTTCATAGCCTTCGCCTTCCAAAACGCCACCTTCAACTAAGATCTTACCGCCTTCTTCTACCACTTTATCTAAAGCGTTTTGGTAATTTTTAACCGCATCTTTGTCAATAAGTGGCCCCACGTGATTATTTTCATCTAATGGGTTTCCAATACGCAATTGCTTATAAGCTTTTACAATCGCATCTTTTACTTTATCATAAATAGATTCGTGAATTATTAATCTTCGGGTAGAAGTACAACGCTGTCCGCAGGTTCCTACGGCTCCAAACACAGCACCGATTACCGTATTTTTAATATCGGCATCTGGCGTTACGATTATGGCGTTATTCCCTCCTAATTCAAGAAGCGATTTCCCTAACCTTGCGGCAACTGCCTGGGCAACTATTTTTCCCATTCTAATAGAACCCGTAGCCGAAATTAAAGGCACTCGTTTATCGTTGGTCATCATTTCACCCACCTTATAATCGCCGGTGATCAATGAAGAAATCCCTGCCGGAACATTATTTTCAGCAAAAACTCTAGCGGCAATATTTTGACAGGCGACAGAAGTTAACGGAGTTTTCTCTGATCCTTTCCAAACGCAAGCATCTCCACAAACCCACGCTAATGCCGTATTCCACGACCAAACCGCCACGGGAAAGTTAAATGCCGAGATAATTCCAACTACTCCAAGCGGGTGGTATTGCTCGTACATTCTATGCCCGGGCCGTTCAGAATGCATGGTTAAACCGTGTAACTGCCGCGAAAGTCCCACTGCGAAATCGCAGATATCTATCATTTCCTGAACTTCGCCCAAACCTTCCTGGTAAGATTTTCCCATTTCGTAGGAAACCAATTTTCCTAATGGTTCTTTTAATCTTCTTAATTCATCATTGAACTGGCGAACCACTTCCCCACGCTGAGGTGCCGGCCAGGTGCGCCATTCTTTAAAACCTGCAGTAGCAGTAGTAATTACTTTTTCGTAATCTTCTTTGGTGGTGGCCTTTACTTTTCCAATTAAAGCGCCGTCTACAGGAGAATAAGATTCAATAACTTCCCCACTACTAAAAAAATCTTTTCCGGTAGAAGTTCCATTATTGGTTTCCTGTAAACCAAGATCTTTTAAAGCTTGTTTAATTCCGAATTTTTCTGCTATTTCACTCATTAAATTGTAAATTTTATCTGTTCTTTTGTGTGTTTTCTGCTAAAATAATAAATTTTTTATGCTATTCCGTTTCGGCTACAAAACGCTCATCTACCGGCATTACTTCCCCGCAATTATCACAGGTACGTAATTCTTTACTTCCGTAGAAATGTTTAAAATGCTTTAAAAAATCTTTTTCAATATCTTCTAATGGAAAATAAACTTCATATAATTTATGGTTACAATTATCGCAAAACCATAATAGCCCGTCTTTGCCTTCAAGTTGCACACGTTTACGCTCCACAACCAGCCCAATAGAACCTTCTTTTCTAACCGGTGAATGTGGCACTTTTGCGGGATGCAAATACATATCTCCAGGACCTAATTTCATCGTTTTTTTCTTACCATCTTCCTGAATATGCACTTCAATTTCGCCTTCCAATTGATAAAAAAGCTCCTCGGTTTCGTTATAATGATAATCCTTGCGTGCATTTGGCCCTGCCACCACCATCACGATATAATCTTCAGATTCTTTATAAAGATTTCGATTGCCCACCGGCGGCTTAAGAGATTCCCGGTTTTGGTCAATCCATTTATTAAGATTAAAAGGTTTATTTACTGCCATGATTTCTAATTTATATTCCTTAAAATTACAACTTAAAGCTTAGACAAATGCCCCATTTTCTTATCTTTTTGGGCGCCTTAACGGGCTATGCGCTGCAAGTCCTCGTCGCCTATCGGTTCGTGTGGGCTTTACGCTGCTATCCCTGGCGCAAAATAAAAAACTTAACAAAATGCGTATCTTCGACCTAAAATCACACTCTATATGAAAAAAATATTCCTTTTATTCAGTCTTTTTCTCTTTTTAGCCTGTAATATTTCAATTGAAAAAGATTCAGAAAAAAATGAATCCACCGAAGCTGAAAAAATTCAGGATTCTGCGGGGAATTTTGGGATTGTTATTCATGGTGGTGCCGGCACAATTTTAAAAGAAAATATGAGTGATTCTCTGGAACAGGCTTACAAAGCCAAGCTGGAAGAAGCCATAAGAACCGGGCACGAAATT
>NZ_CAXAVR010000014.1:0-40464 GCF_963972535.1 uncultured Salegentibacter sp. | reverse complement strand
GATTACTCATTTTATATGCTACTCTTTCCATTTTCTTTTCTTTTATGTGTTCTATCCTGGAAGCCGCTCTATTGAGTGTAACCCCTTCTTATATAAAAATAAAAAATAAGGAAGGAAAAGCATATGCTAAAACCCTTGCTAATTTTAAGCAGGATATAGACAAACCTTTAATAGCGATTTTAACCGTTAATACCATTGCGCATACGGTTGGTGCTATTTTAGTGGGAGTACAGGCCGAAAAGATATACGGGGATGGTGGCAATGCAGTAGGAATTGTCTCAGCGATTATGACGATGGCTATTTTAGTTCTTTCTGAAATTATTCCGAAAACCATTGGCGCCACATACTGGCAAGGCCTGGGGAATTTTACTGCAAAAACCCTTAAAATAATGATCTTCCCACTGAAGTATACCGGGATACTTTGGCTTATGATGCTCACCACAAAATTAATAGGCAAATCGGCTCACGTTTCTTCTATGAACAGAGAAGAATTTGCGGCAATTACAGATGCAGCAGAGGAAGAAGGCGTGTTTGATGAAAGTGAAACCACGGTAATTAAAAATCTACTGGTATTTAAATCGGTTAAAGCAAAAGACGTAATGACGCCATATTCTGTGGCTATTATTGAAAATGAAGATACCAGCATAGAAGAATTTCACCGAACCCATAAGAATCTTAAATTTTCCAGAATTCCAGTTTATAAAAATCAAACCAACAATGTTACCGGTTTTATTCTGAAAGATGATGTGTTGGAGGAAATGATAGATGATAAAGGTGGTGAACCTTTGAGCACTCTAAAAAGAGATATTTTTATGAGCGCTGAAGATACTCCCATACCAGAGCTCTTTGAAAATTTTGTTCAAAAAAGAGGGCATATTTCCATGATCGTAGACGAATTTGGCAATACCGTAGGCCTGGTAACTATGGAAGATATTATTGAAACTTTACTGGGGCTTGAAATTATGGACGAGAGCGATAGTATTGAAGATATGCAAATGCTTGCCCGTCAAAACTGGGAAAAGCGCGCAAAACGTCTTGGATTAATTCAAAGGAAAGATAATGATGAACCAAAATCAGATATTTCTGAAAACTCCACTGGGGACAGCCAGGATTAGTGGAGACGAAGAAGGAATTTGGGCCATTCAAATTCTGGATGAGCAGATCCCGACTTCTACAGAAATTCCCGATTTTCTTCAGTCTGCCGCACAACAATTAGACGATTATTTTAAAGGAGAACTGCAAGAATTCAGTTTAAAATTAAACCCTAAGGGTACCAATTTTCAGCAAAAAGTCTGGAAAGCTTTAAGTGAAATCCCTTTTGGAAAAACCTGTAGTTACCTGGAACTTTCAAGAAAATTAGGTGATGAAAAAGCGGTGCGAGCGGTTGCGTCTGCAAACGGAAAAAATCCGCTTTGGGTGGTAATTCCCTGTCATCGTGTAATTGGAAGCGATAGATCTTTAACTGGCTATGCAGGCGGTTTACATAGAAAACAGTGGCTCTTAAATCACGAAAATAACACGTCACAACTCTCAATGTTCTAAAATTTCAGTTTTATGATTAGATTTTTAAAGATTTCCGGAACCGTAATTTTTGTACTTCTAATCGCTGTAATTATTCTTATAACTTTCGATTTTGGATATATTTTCCGCGGAATGCAGGCCACTTATTTCCAGGGAGAAAAAACAGCATTTATAGATGATTATCCTCATTTTGACAATCGACTTATTGAAGCGGGAACTGAAGTGGATACCTGGCCCGAACATTCAAATTACAACACTGCCACGACCACTGGTGATCTTGCCGAATTAAACGAAGAACTGGAAACTGCGGCTTTTTTAATTATAAAAAATGATAGTATTTGGTTTGAAGAATATTACCAGGAATATGGCCCCAATTCTAAGACCAATTCGTTTTCTATGGCTAAAAGTATTGTTTCAGCAATGCTGGGAAAAGCAATTAAGGATGGCCATATTACCAGTTTAGAACAACCGGTTTCCGATTTTTTTCCGCAGTTTAAAGAAGAATTAAAAGTTGGGGATTTGGCTTCTATGGCTTCCGGGTTAAACTGGAACGAGAATTACTACAATCCTTTTGGGATGACTGCCAGAGCTTATTTTGATGAAAATATTCGGGAACTGGTTTTGCGTCTTCAAGTTACCGAAACCCCAGGAGAAAGCTTTAAATACCTTAGCGGAAACACTATTCTCCTTGGGATGGTTATAGAAAAAGCCACGGGAGAAAATCTTTCAGAATATTTAAGTAAGAGTTTCTGGAAACCCCTGGGAATGCAAGAAGATGCGCTTTGGCAATTAGACAGCGAAGAAAGCGGAATGGAAAAAGCATACTGTTGTATTGCCTCCAATGCCCGCGATTTTGCAAGATTTGGTAAACTCTACAAGAACAAAGGAAAATGTAACGGAAAACAAATCCTGGATTCAGAATTTGTAGCACGATCTACCGAACCGCGTTTTGAAGATAGCCCGCAATATGGGTATGGGTTTTGGCTGAGTGATTATAAAGAAAAAGATATTTTTTATATGCGCGGCATTTGCGGGCAATATGTGATTGTAATCCCCAAGGACGATTTGATTATTGTAAGATTGGGGGAAAACCTTATTAAAAAAGACGAAGACGAAGAACACGCGCCCGATTTCTATAAGTATATTGATGAGACTTATAAAATGCTAAACGATGCTGCAAACAATTAAGCTGGAGAATATTCTATTTCTCGATATTGAAACCGTGCCCGAATTTGAAAATCACGGCCAACTTTCTGAAGACAAAAAATTGCTTTGGGAAGAGAAAACCCAATACCAGCGTAAAGATGAATTTACTGCAGAACAGTTTTATGACCGGGCCGGGATTTGGGCAGAATTCGGTAAGATTGTGTGTATCTCTGTTGGTTTTTTCAGCTTTAAAAATGGGGGAAGAACTTTTAGACTCACCACTTTTAGAGATAAAGAAAAAACCCTGTTACAGGAATTTGCTAATTTATTACAGGAACATTTTTCAAAACCGCATCACCTGCTTTGCGCGCACAACGGTAAAGAATTCGATTTCCCCTTCATAGCCCGCCGAATGTTAATTCACGACCTGGCACTTCCTTTAAAACTCAATTTATTTGGTAAAAAACCCTGGGAAGTTCCACACCTGGATACGCTGGAACTATGGAAGTTTGGTGATTATAAACATTTTACTTCGCTAAAATTACTCACCAATGTTTTAAAAATCCCATCGCCAAAAGATGATATTTCGGGTAGTGATGTTAGAAATGTGTTCTACAATGATAAAGACCTGGATAGAATTGTAAACTACTGTGAAAAAGATGTACTTGCCATTGCCCAGGTTATTTTAAAACTGCGGCAGGAAAAATTGCTGGAAGCTTCTGAAGTAGTAAGCGTTTAAGAACCTATTTTTAAATATGAGTTTTATCAGCAATAAAGCATTTTAACCTTCCCTAAAGATTTAACTATCATTTTATTACTAACTTTAGGTTATAACCAATAAAACCAACAGTTATGTATTTGTATATTGAAATGTGGAATGTAACCGGGAAATGGATAGACCTGTCTAAAGATAAGAGGCGGGAGCTCATGGAAAATATGCAGGATAGAATTACCGGTTTAAAAGATAATGGAGTAGAAAATCTTGGTTGGGCTCTAAATGACGAGCACACTCACTACCGAAGTCAATATCGCTACGTTACGGTTTGGAAAATGCCCTCTTTAGATAATGTGGAGACTTTAGAAGAAAATCTAAAAAAAGTAGGCTGGTACGACTATTTTTCTCAAGCAAATACCCGTGGAAAAATTATTTCGCAGGGAGAAGCTATAGACTTTCTCGTTAATCTTGAAGCAGAATCTACTTCACTAACTTAATATGAATTAAAATAGAAATATTTTCCGGCAGTAGTTTAGAGTACTGCCGGATTTTTTTTATAACTGCATTTCAGGAATATCACCTTCTACAAGTAACTTTCCTTCTGTAGCTTTTTGAATCTCTTCTACACTTACTCCGGGGGCTCTTTCCAGCAATTTAAAACCATCTTTAGTAACTTCAATAACCGCAAGGTTAGTTACAATTTTAGTCACACAGGCCACGCCGGTTAAAGGCAGCGAACATTTTTTAAGCAATTTAGAATCACCCGCTTTGTTGGTATGCATCATCGCTACGATAATATTTTCGGCACTGGCTACAAGATCCATGGCGCCGCCCATACCTTTTACCATTTTCCCCGGAATTTTCCAGTTGGCGATATCGCCGTTTTCAGCAACTTCCATTGCTCCTAAAATAGTAAGGTCTACGTGCTGCCCGCGGATCATCCCAAAGCTCATTGCTGAATCAAAGAAACTCGCACCGGGAAGTGCGGTTATGGTTTGTTTTCCAGCATTAATAAGATCGGCGTCTTCTTCTCCTTCTATTGGAAAAGGTCCCATTCCTAAAATTCCGTTTTCACTCTGAAATTCTACTTCTATATCATCGCGTACAAAATTGGCTACAAGGGTAGGAATTCCAATTCCCAAATTCACATAATACCCATCTTTCACCTCTTTGGCAATACGTTTTGCTATTCCTTCTTTGTCTAACATAATTCTAATTTTGTCATTTCCGCGAAGGCGGAAATCTATATTTCTTCAAAAAGACCGATTCGAAAAGACCCTAAAATCACTATTAAAAAATGAATGATTCTCAAATTACCACATTTTCAAATCTTCAAATAATCTTTTATTAGTTATTCGTTAACTGGTTATTTGTTCAATGGTCACTTTTAACTATTAACCTCTAACTCCCTTTTCGAACTGTTCTTTTCTCAATTCGCTTTTCGTAATTTTTTCCTTCAAAAATGCGTTGCACAAAAATCCCTGGAATATGAATCTGGTTTGGATCCAGTTCACCCGGTTCTACCAGTTCTTCAACCTCAACAACAGTTACTTTCGCTGCACCACACATTAACGGATTAAAATTACGGGCGGTTCCTTTAAAAATAAGGTTTCCGGCTTTATCGCCTTTCCATGCTTTTACAAAAGCAAAGTCTGCTTTAAAAGCTTTTTCTAATACGTACATTTTTCCATCAAACTCACGGGTTTCCTTAAACTGGGAAACCTCGGTACCGTAACCGGCAGGCGTGTACATTGCGGGATACCCTTGTTGGGCTGCCTGGCAGCGCGCGGCTAATGTTCCCTGCGGAATAAGCTCTACTTCCAGTTCTTCGCTAAGCATTTGGCGCTCAAACTCGTCGTTTTCTCCCACATAGGAAGAAACCATTTTATCTATTTGTTTCTTTTGAAGTAAAAGTCCGAGGCCAAAGTCGTCTACCCCGGCGTTATTGGAAATGCAGGTAAGATTTTTTACGTTAAGACGTACTAATTCTGAAATGGCATTTTCTGGAATCCCGCTAAGGCCAAAACCACCCAGCATAAAGGTCATACCATCTTCTACGCCCTGCAAAGCATCTTCTACATTTGCTACAGTTTTTCTAATCATCGGTATTTAATTTTACCGAAAAATACGAAAATAAAAATGCTGTTACAATGCTTTTAGGCTTGTAGATTATATTTTCCTGAAAAATAAAGCTGAATTTTTGCTAAATCCTAAAAGTCAAGTTCATCTGGAACACTATTATTTTCAGAATCACTTTCCTGATTATACTCGTCGCAATTTATTTCAATGGAGAGATTATCTGGTCTGGGAAAAGCATCCTGCGAAATATCCAGCGCTTCATCGGCATAAAGATCTTTCATATACATTCCCCAAATTGGTAAGGCCATAGTAGCACCCTGTCCATAAGTTAAATTTGGAAAATGTACCGCTCTATCTTCGGCACCAACCCAAACACCAGTTACAAGATTAGGAACCATTCCCATAAACCAGCCATCACTTTGGTTTTGTGTGGTTCCTGTTTTACCGGCAATAGGATTTTTAAAATCATAAGGATAACCGGTTACCCCGCGTTTGTAATGATCAAAATCTTTAGCGTAAGTTCCGCGTAAGCGAACCCCAGATCCATATTGAGTTACCCCTTCCAGAATATTTACCGTCACGTAAGCCGCTTCTTTATTTAAAACATCACGGGTTTCTGGTACGTGCTGGTAAAGAACCGTTCCATTTTTATCTTCAATACGGTTTACAATTACCGGTTTAACATAAACCCCTTCGTTTACAAAAGTGCTGTAAGCCGAAACCATTTCAAAAAGGCTCATATCTTCGGTTCCCAAAGCAATTGCAGGGCCTTCGGAAAAGTTTTCAGTATCAACTCCTAATTTTTTTACTAAGTCTAAAACCGGGCCCGGACCTGTTTTATCAATTAATCTTGCAGTTACTGTATTCACAGATTGAGCAAGCGCATTTTTTAAACTTATCATCCCTTCATATTCTCCATTGGCATTTGAAGGTGTCCAATCTTTAATATTTCCATATTTCCCCGCCTCAATAGTAAACCTATTTTTAGGCATAACATCACAAGGAGAAAGCTTTAACTGATCTATAGCTGTAGCATAAACAAAAGGCTTAAAGGTAGAGCCAACCTGGCGTTTTCCCTGTTTTACGTGATCGTACTTAAAATGTTTAAAGTTGGTGCCACCAACCCAGGCTCTAACTTCGCCGGTTTGAGGCGTCATAGACATAAGACCTGCCTGTAAGAATCCTTTGTAATAGAAAATAGAATCTTTAGGAGTCATAATCGTGTCTTTTATTCCATCCCACGAAAAAACACGCATTTTAGTTTCTTTATCAAAAGAAGCCAGAATATCTTCTTCAGATTTTCCCTGGTCTTTCATTTCCTTCCATCTTACAGATCGGCGCATTGCACTTTTCACAATACCATCAACCTGTCCCTGGTCTATATCCCGAAACGGGGCAGTTTTGTTATTCTTATTTTGCCGGTCAAATTCTTTCTGAAGGTGGGAAATATGCTTTTCTACCGCAGTCTCAGCATATTGCTGCATTTTAGAATCTATACTGGTATAAATTTTTAATCCGTCGCGGTAGAGACTATATTCACTTCCATCGGGCTTCGGATTTTTTTGAATCCAATCTTTCATAAATCCTTGTAGGTAAACGCGGAAATATGTTGCCATCCCTTCGTCGTGACCTTCGGGAGAGAAATCAAGGTTTAAAGGTAGCTTCTGAAGAGAATCTTTTTCCTGTTCAGAGAGATATCCGTTTTTATTCATTTGAACAAAAACCTGGTTACGGCGTTGTTTTACCAATTCGGGTCTACGTACAGGATTGTATAGAGCGGCATTTTTTAACATCGCCACCAAAACTGCCGATTCTTCTATACTAAGGTTTTTGGCTTCTTTCCCAAAGTAAATTTTTGAAGCTGAACGAATTCCTACTGCCTGATACACAAAATCGTATTTATTAAAATACATGGTAATAATTTCTTCTTTCGTGTATTGTCTTTCCAGCTGGGTAGCAATATTCCATTCTTTAACTTTTTGTAAAATCCGGGCAAAAGGATTGTTTGAAACCTGCTCGGTAAACAAAAGTTTAGAAAGTTGTTGGGTTATGGTACTGGCACCCCCGCGGGTTCCCAGGTAAAAAGCAGCCCTAAGGGTTCCTTTTGGGTCTATCCCGGCGTGTTTGTAAAATCGCTCGTCTTCAGTAGCTACAAGGGCTTCAATAAGATGATCGGGAAGATCGTCATACTTTATAGGAGTTCGGTTTTCACTGTAATATTTCCCTAAAGTTTCCCCATCTGATGAGAAAATTTCGGTTGCGAGATTGGTTTCAGGATTTTCCAGCTCTTCAAAATCTGGCATCTTACCAAATGCGCCCCAACCGGCCAGTAAGAAAATTAAAACTACAGCTAATAAACCAATGCCAAAAATCGTCCAAAAACCAATTATATAAGATCTTTTGCTGGTTTTAGACTTTTGCTGCTTCTTTTTTGTTGCGGCCATTTATTCAAAAATTATTGTAGGTTTTCTTCTATTCTAAAACCTATGTGGGTAATTCCTTCTAAATTTTTTATTCCTTCCACCTGGTCGTTTTTACGCATTGCCTGTTTAATGGCAATTTTATATTCGCCGGGTTCAGTAAAACTCACATTTTCTTTATACCACAGCTTACTTTCTTTTACATCACCAAAACCCGTACCAAGCCAACTTCCATTTGGCGCCGCCATTTCATATTCAAGGGTATCGGTTACCACTTTCCCCTGTGGAAATCGCATTTCGGTTATTAAAAACAGGTTTCTGTAATTATAATCTTTATTATTTCTAACGTTTATAAATAGGTTATAATTTTGCAAAGAATCAAGCTCGCCTAAATTAAAAACTAAAGTAGAATCTCTTTCCCATCCTCCCTGTATGGGCTTATACTCATCATAAACCCGTTTTTCATCACAGGAAACTATTAAGGTAAAAAGACCAATAAAAATTGAAAATACTGCAGCTTTACGCATTATTCGAAGGTTTTCCTTTACGTTTTCTCCGTTTCTTTGACTTGTGTTTTTTCTGTTGACCTTTAGGTTTATCAAAACGTGTTAAGCTATCCTGCCCCACCACATTATTGAAATCTCGTTTTTCTTCTAACTGAAGCTGAACTTCAAACTCTTCAAGGCTGCCAACGTCTTCTTTCTTTCTATTGGCTGCAATTATTTTATTCGCCTGCTCTGCGGTTAATTGATGCCAGTTCATCCATTCGCCTTCATAGGCATACCATAACACTCCTTTAAAAATGTCTATTTTTTGACAAACAGCTGTTCCTTTTTTGGTAAAAAGCTTGGTATCGGTGCGTGGAAAGGTTTTTAAAGCTTCAAGGTAAGAATCAAGTTCGTAGTTAAGACAGCATTTTAGCTTTCCACATTGTCCCGCTAATTTTTGGGGATTTAAGGATAATTGCTGATATCTCGCTGCAGAAGTACTTACCGATCTAAAATCTGTTAACCAGGTAGAACAACATAGTTCACGCCCACAAGAGCCAATTCCGCCAAGGCGGGCAGCTTCCTGGCGCAAACCAATTTGCCGCATTTCTATGCGGGTATTGAATTCTCTCGCAAATTCTTTAATTAACTGGCGGAAATCTACGCGATCATCTGCTGTATAATAAAAAGTTGCTTTTGAAGCATCTCCCTGAAACTCAATATCGCTAATCTTCATACTAAGATTAAGGCGAATTGCAATTTCGCGGGCTCTTTTCTTTATCGCTTCTTCTCTACCACGAACTTCCTCCCAAACGTCAATATCTTTTTGGGTGGCTTTTCGGTAAATCTTTAAAACTTCTTCGCTATCGGTTTTTACTTTTTTCTTTTTCATTTGTACCCTAACCAATTCTCCGGTAAGGCTTACCATACCAACATCGTGGCCGGGAGAAGCTTCTACAGCTACTACATCGCCCATACTTAGGCTTAGGTTTTCGGTATTTTTAAAAAAGTGTTTTCTTCCGTTTTTAAAACGAACTTCTACATAATTAAAAGGTTCTACACCATTAGGCATAGACATATTTGAAAGCCAATCGAATACAGAAAGTTTATTACAGGAATCTGTACCACAGGTTCCGTTGTTTTTACATCCTTTTGGCTGACCGTCTTTGGTTGAGCAACTGCTACAAGCCATAAATATTTATATGTTGTAAGTCTTGCAAATTGTTTTGCAGACTTTTTGGGTTTATATTGAGTTTCTAATCAAGAGCCTTGGGGCACTCCCACAAGTTATGAAACGAAAATTTATTATTTCACTAGAGACAAATCTCAGTACAATTAAATCTCGATTATCGAGTAAATATACCAATATTAATTGGCACTCACTTTTTAGAACGCTTTGTTAACTTTTATATTTTAAAACCTCTGAACGTCCTTTTTTGAATATTTTATTACTGTTGCCTTTTCCTTTTCGCAAAGCTTTTTGCTCCTCATAAGGTAAAGCGGCAATTTCCATACAATCTTTAGAACAGCAATTATTCATTTTCTCGGCACATTCTTCACACTGAATAAAAAGTAAATGACAGGCTTCATTTGCACAGTTCACGTGCTTATCGCAAGGTTTTCCACACTGGTGACAGTGCGCAATTACTTCTTCTGAAATCTGCTCGGCGCGGCGATGATCAAAAACGAAGTTTTTTCCTATAAATTTATTTTCCAGTTTTTGGTTTTCAACCTGGCGGGCATATTCAATAATTCCACCTTCCAACTGATACACGTTTTTAAAACCTTTGTGTTTATAATATGCGCTAGCCTTTTCACAACGAATTCCGCCGGTACAGTACATTACCAGGTTTTTATCTTCTTTATGCTCTTTTAGATCATTTTCAATAATGGGCAAAGAATCTCTAAAAGTATCTACATCTGGAGTAATTGCTCCTTGAAAATGACCAATTTCACTTTCATAATGATTTCGCATATCTACCAAAACAGTGTTGGGATCGCTAATAAGTTCGTTGAATTTTAAAGCATCAACATGAACTCCTTTATTGGTTACATCAAAAGTCGCGTCGTTCAATCCGTCTGCAACTATCTTTTTACGCACTTTTACTTTCAGTTTTAAAAAGGCTTTTGCATCGTGTTCTATGGCGATATTCAGCCTAACACCTTCTAAAAAGTAGATATTATCTATAAACTCTTTAAATTCTTCAAAACGTGTTGCCGGAACTGAGAGTTGGGCATTAATCCCTTCGTGGGCTACATAAATACGGCCAAGCACATCCATTTGGTCCCAGGCAATAAAAAGGTGATTTCTAAATAAATGTGGATTGCCAATTTTGGCGTAGGCATAAAAAGAGAGCGTTAAACGGTCTTCTCCCGCTTCGTCTATAAGTGCTTCCCTCTCTTTAGCGCTTAATTTATTGTACAGTTGCATGCTATACTAATTAGTTAAGGTTAAAGATATTTTTTGCAAAGATACTTAAAATTGAAGGAAGAAAAAATGCCCTGAAAAGTCATTTCCCAGGGCATTTTTTGTGTGGCTAATTCGGTTTGTAATCTTTTTTACTTTGTTTCATAAATTAGATTTTTAGTTTCTAGCCACCATCAACCCGGCAACTTACGTTCAACAAAATAATTGCTGAAGTACTACAACCACCAGGCATAATCAGACTTTTTTTCAAAAATCTCATAGGCAGGGTTAATTTTTAATTTTCACTCGAAAATCGAGATTTAAAACATTTTTTACAAATTCAAATATGCTTTAAACCTCAGGTTAGACAGTAAATATACAAAAGCTGCCCATATAAAATTGTGATGAAGGAAAACTTATAGTAATTTAGCAACTCTCTAAATAGATTATTCAAATTATGAGCAACGATAAAGAAAAAGAAGCAAAATTAAAGGCCTTAAAGCTTACCCTGGACAAAATGGATAAAACCTATGGAAAGGGTACCGTTATGAAGATGAGTGACCAGGCCATATCTGATGTAGATGCGATTTCTACGGGTTCTTTAGGCTTAGACCTGGCTATGGGTGTAGGCGGGTATCCACGAGGACGGGTTATAGAAATTTATGGACCGGAATCTTCGGGTAAAACCACTTTAACTTTACACGCAATTGCCGAGGCACAACAAAAAGGAGGTATTGCTGCTTTTATTGATGCAGAACATGCTTTTGACCGTTTGTATGCTGAAAAACTTGGCGTAGATATAGAAAACCTAATTATTTCTCAACCCGATAACGGGGAGCAGGCTCTAGAGATTACCGATAATTTAATTCGGTCTGGTGCTATAGATATTATCGTGATAGATTCGGTCGCAGCACTTACTCCTAAAAGTGAGATTGAAGGAGAAATGGGAGATTCTAAAATGGGATTACACGCCCGTTTAATGTCCCAGGCCCTTAGAAAACTTACCTCTTCAATTAGTAAAACCAATTGTACCGTAATCTTTATTAACCAGCTTAGGGAAAAGATTGGGGTAATGTTTGGAAATCCTGAAACCACTACCGGTGGTAATGCCCTTAAATTTTATGCTTCGGTTCGATTAGATATTAGACGTTCTACGCAAATAAAAGATAGCAATAGCAATGTAATGGGTAATAAAACCCGGGTAAAAGTTGTAAAAAACAAAGTGGCCCCACCTTTTAAAATGGCTGAATTTGACATTATGTATGGCGAAGGAATCTCTAAAATTGGTGAGATTATAGATATTGGGGTAGATTATGAGATCGTGAAGAAAAGCGGTTCATGGTTTAGCTACGAAGACACTAAATTAGGCCAGGGCCGTGATGCGGTAAAAATCTTGCTAAAAGACAATCCAGATTTAATGGAAGAACTTGAAGAAAAAATTAAAAATGCTATAAAAGTAGCCAAAGAAGCTTAGTATCAGCAATTAAGTTCACTTAGCTTTTTGTATTTTTAAAAGCAAATAATAATCAAATCTTAAAAATCCCTTAAAATGAGGGATTTTTTTGATGCTGGACGCAACCTTTTCATTCATACTGCATCTATGAAATAGATAACCCTAAAATAATTATTTTAAAATGAAAAGAATTGCCTTATTAATGGTCCTGGCGCTAAGCTTTTACAGTTGTGACACAGATGATGACGGTCCTAACGTAGCTTACGAAGTTGCAGAAATTACTGCCTATGAATTACCCGAATATTTTGAAACAGGAGAGGATTATGAGATTGAAGTCACCTATGAGCTAGCTGATGCATGTCATACTTTTGCAGGTTTTGAACAAGGTCCTTCTGAGGATGAAGATGATGAGGATGTTATCTTATATTACATCCACGCATTGAGTTCATATGACCCTAACTTAATTGAATGCAACGAAGAAGGCGAACTCACTGAAACTCGACTTGCCCGAAATGATTTTAGAGTAGCTTCTAATACAGAATACACTACTGTTAGGTTTATGTTACTAAGAGGTGTATCTTCTACTAACGAAAGTGATTACATCACAGTAGATGTGCCAATTGGAGAGCCGGAAGATGAAACTCCAGAAGAGAATACTAACGAATAACAATCTAAGTGAGTGAGTTTAGAAAAACTCATACTTCAGTGTAAAAAACAGGATATTAGGGCACAGGAAAAGCTTTACCGTATGTACTCCGGTAAACTTTTTGGCCTGTGCCTTAAATATTCTAATAACTACCAGCAGGCCGAAGACAACCTGCAGGATGGTTTCATTACCATATTCAATAAAATAGATCAATATGAAGATAAAGGATCTTTTGAAGGCTGGATGAAACGAATTGTGATAAATACCACCCTACAAAAGCACCGAAAAGAAAAATATTTTGAAATCATTAATGAAAACCTCCTGGAAGATCCGGTTGTGGAAATTGATGACGATGAAATTACTACCGATTTTCTATTAGAGAGCATTCAGGAATTACCTGAACGTTATCGCCAAATTTTTAACCTCTATGCGTTAGACGGATTTTCTCACAAAGAAATTGCCGAAATGCTAAACATAAGTGTTGGAAGTTCAAAATCTAATTTGGCCCGCGCCAGGAATATTTTGAAAGAAAAAATAGAAAACCACCTCAACGACAATAAGGTGCAATCACTATGAAAGAAAGAAAGAACATAGACCGGCTCTACCAGGAAAAGTTCAGGGATTTTGCCCCCGAACCACGACCTGAGTTATGGGATAATATTGCCGGCAAGCTGCAGGAGAAAGATAAGAAAAAGCCTTTTATAATTCCGTTATGGTTTAAAGTTGGCGGTGTGGCCGCGGTTTTAGCATTAATGCTGGGCGGCTATTTTTTTAGTCAGAATAATTTTACCAATACCGAAGTAGTTTTTGAAGTAGAAGAAACTGCAAAACCCCAAATAAATTTACCCGAAATCAATAAAAATGAACAGTTTGTAAATGCTTCAGAAATTCTCAAAAATGTTAATGAAGCTACTTTTTCAACTTCTGAAGGCGCCAACACCTCATCAGCTAATAACAATTCGGCTTTAGCTTCAGAAAATACTAATTCAGAAGCAACAAAAATTTCTAATACTTCAACTGAAACACAAAATTCAGGAAATACCGCAGCTAAATTAAATGAGCAAAATTCAGCAATAGCGGAAGAAGATCACCAGGATTCCGAAGAAGAAAATTATAAAAATCAGGATTTCATCATTCCAAATTCAAAAAACGAACAGCCTGAAGCAATTGCCGAAAACAGTGATGAAAATACTGAGAAAGAAGAAGCAATTTCCCTTAAAGACAGCCTGGAAGTTGCAGAGCAATTAGCCCAAATTGAAGAAGAAAAAAACCTTGATAAGGAAGAAGAATTAATTGCAGAGGCTTCTAAAAAGAAACTTAGGTTAAGCACTTTTGCGGCTCCTGTATTTTACGATAATATTGGCAGCGGGAATGCAATAGACCCACAATTTGCCGGCAATAATACCAGCTCGCAGGTAAGTATGGCTTACGGGATGAATTTAGCTTATGCTATTTCAGAAAAAATTAAAATAAGAAGCGGAATTTCTAAAGTTGCGATGAGCTATAATGTAGAAGATATCGTGTTTTCTGCATCCATAAATCCAAATACCATAAGTTCTATAAATTATGAGTCTGGGGGAAATAATGTGCAGTTAGAGAATGCGGCACCAAGCGGTCTACCGGGCCATAGTGATAGGGACAATTCTAACTTTTCTTCTGTCAATAATATGGCATTACCTGGGGAGATCAATCAGCAGTTTGGTTTTATTGAAGTTCCCTTAGAAATAGAATACAGCCTTCTAGACAGTAAAATTGGGCTTAACTTAATAGCGGGGGGAAGCAGCTTGTTTTTAGACCAAAACAGTATACAGGTAAATACCAATAATCAAAACACCAGGATTGGTGAAGCCAACAATATTAATAAAGTAAGTTTTAGCACTAATGTTGGTGTGGGATTAGATTACAAATTAACCGATAGTTTTAAGTTGAATGTAGAACCTATCTTTAAATATCAACTTAATACTTTTGATGATGCTCCCGGCGTACGCCCATTTTACTTTGGCGTGTACTCTGGAATAAGTTTTAGTTTTTAACACCTATGTAGTGAGTGGAATCCTTCAGAAGTTTTATTCTGAAGGATTTTCATTCTTTAAATCTTTAGAAAGCTCTTCAAATATTACCTGCCGTGTTTTATTTCTTAATTCCCTTCTATCTCCAGGCTCCATTCCTTGGGTATTAATAAATTGGTGGATTTTTACTCTAAGCTTCCCCGGTGATCCTGAAATAAATTTATACGAAAAACGCTTTTTATTATCGTAAAAAGTAATGGGCACAATGGGAATATGATGCGCAATTGCCAGTCTAAATGCTCCATCTTTAAAAGTGTCTAAAACCAGCGATCTATCTGCTGGCACGCCTCCTTCAGGGAAAATACAAATGCTTTCACCCATATCTAATCTTCTTCGAGCCTCAGTAACTACGTCCTGTTTGCTTTTAGCGCAATTTCTATCTACGGTAATATTTGTTTTTCGGTAGAAAAAGCCAAAAATAGGAATCTTTGCCAGCTCTCTTTTTCCAACAAAAATGAATGGTTGCTTAATAATAACCAGCATCATCATAATATCTATCATAGACGTGTGGTTGGCAACCAACATATAATTCTTGCTGGGATCAAGCTGTTGCATTCTGGTAATTTCAGGATAAAAACCCATTCCATATAAGATACATTTTGCCCAAATACGAGCGCAAACATAATATTTAGGATAAAGCCTTTCAGAAGAAGAGAAAACTACAAGCACGGGAAACATTACTAAAATTGGTAATACAAGAAGAATATAAAACCAAATTCTCCATAAAATAGTAAGTATTGTGCGTAGCATGTTCATAGAAACCAAAAGTACTAAATTGAACCGAGGGAATTCCGCAAAAAAAGTACCTTTGCAGAAAACAGAAAAAGCAGATGTCCAGAATTCTTACAGGAGTACAAAGTACAGGAACTCCACACTTGGGAAATTTATTGGGAGCAATTTTACCGGCTATAGAAATGGCCAACAAACCGGATAACGATTCTTTTATTTTTATTGCAGATATGCATTCGTTAACCCAAATAAAAGATGCCGAAACCTTAAGAAACAACACTTACTCTGTGGCCGCAACCTGGCTGGCTTGCGGTATAGATATTGAAAAAACGGTTTTTTACCGTCAAAGTGATATTCCACAAACGGCAGAACTTTCCTGGTATTTAAGCTGTTTTTTTCCTTTTCAACGTTTAACCCTGGCACATTCTTTTAAAGATAAATCTGATAGATTAGAAGATGTAAACGCGGGACTTTTCACTTACCCAATGCTCATGGCGGCCGATATTTTACTTTACGATGCCGAAATTGTGCCGGTAGGAAAAGACCAGCTTCAGCATTTGGAAATTACGCGAGATGTAGCTTCCCGTTTTCATTCAAAAATGGGCGAAACTTTTGTAATTCCTGAAGCGAAAGTCCAGGAAAATACGATGTATGTTCCGGGCACTGATGGTGCTAAAATGAGTAAATCTAAAGGAAACACGATAAATCTTTTTGTAACCGATAAAAAGCTTCGGAAACAAATAATGGCCATCGCCACCGATAGTACACCTTTAGAAGAACCTAAAAATCCTGATACCTGCAATGTTTTTGCTTTATACAAATTAGTAGCTTCTGAAGCACAAATCGCTGAAATGCGAAAGAACTATGAAGCAGGTGGATTTGGTTACGGACACGCCAAACAGGCTTTATACGAAGTACTTTTAGAACAATTTGAAGAACCCAGAAAAAAATATGATTATTATATGAATAACCTTGAGGAGCTTGACAAAGCCCTGGAAGTTGGCGCTGAAAAAGCGAGAAATGTAGCCAATGAAGTTATAAAAAGAGTACGAACAAAAGTGGGTTACTAAATTAATTCAAATAGTTTACCGGGTAAGGGGCGTACCACGCCTTTTAATTCCATATTAATTAAAATACCTGCAGTTTTATATGAGGGAAAGTTACAGTTTAGCGCAATGCTATCTAACTGGGCTTTCCCTTCTTTTTGTAAAAATGTAAATACGCTATTTTCTTCATCATCCATGTCTACAAAAAGCTGTTTTTGAACGGCTTTTGTCTCTTTCTCTGGTTGCCAGTTTAAGAGATAAACCAAATCGGCCGCAGAATTTAATAACTGCGCTCTTTGGGATTTTATTAAATTATTGCAGCCTTTACTCAATTTATCTGAAGGTCTTCCCGGCACCGCAAAAACTTCCCTGTTATAAGAATTCGCAATATCTGCAGTAACCAGTGAGCCGCCTTTTTCGGCACTTTCTATAACCACGGTTGCTTCGCTTAAACCTGCGATTATTCTGTTTCGTTTTAAGAAATTATTCCTGTCGAAGTTATCACTGCTCCAAAAATCGGTAAAAAAGCCACCGTTTTCTTCTACCGAAGCTACATATTTATGATGCACTTTAGGGTAAATCTGATCGAACCCATGCGCCAAACAACCAATTGTTTGTAAATTATTGGCGATGGCTGATTTTTGGGCGGTAATATCCACTCCATAAGCAAAACCAGAAACGATTACCGGGTTTAACGGACTCAATTCTTCGATGAATTTTTCACAAAATGCGATCCCGCTTTGTGTAATCTTTCGGGTTCCCACCACACTAATTATTCTTTGATTCTTTAAGTTGATATTTCCGCGTTGGAATAGCAATACCGGGCCGTCTATACAATGTTTTAATTTTTCAGGATAGTTTTCATCCTTAAAATAAAGCGTTTCAATATTGTTCTTTTCAATAAAATTTAGTTCCTGCTCGGCTGCTTTCAGGTGAGAAGCATCAAAAAATTCTTTTAAGCGAGAAACTCCAATTCCGTCAATTTTAAGTAAAGTTTGTTTCTTTTGCTCTAACACATTTTTTGCCGACCCAAAATGCCTGATCAGTTTTTTAGCAAGGGTATCTCCCAGGTTTGGAATGTGTTGCAAGGCCAAAACATACTGTAACTCTTCAGTAGACATATCTCGATTTTCATTAAAATTACAGAAAAAAAGGTTTGTTAATAAAATTTCTTTGGGTAACTTTAGGAGGATTAAAATAACACCTTATTTTTGCGGCAATGAAGATAGCTAACTACATACAGGATTTACTTTATCGTTACGAATGTGTAATATTACCCGGCTTTGGGGCATTTCTTTCCCAAAAGGAGCCGGCTTATATAGACAAAGAAAGTGAGGTTTTACATCCGCCGAAAAAGGTAGTTTCCTTTAATTCGCAGTTAAAGAAGAACGATGGGCTTTTAGCAAATTATATTGCTGCCACACAAAACGTGTCTTATTCTACTGCGGTTAATAAGATTACTGATTTTGTAAGTAAACTGGAAGAGTCTTTTAAGGAAGATGGTAAGGTAGAACTGGAGAATATTGGCCGTTTTTATTATGCAGAAGAAAAACTTCAGTTTGAACCTGTTGAAAAGGTAAATTACTTAACCGATTCTTTTGGGCTGGAAAACGTAAAAGCTTCTGCGATAAGTCGGGAAGTTTACAAAAAGCAGATTGAAGAACTGGAAGAAAAAGCCCCAATACATTTCACTCCAGAAAGAAGAAAATCTCCTTCTTATCTTAAATATGCCGCTCTTGGGCTTATAGCTTTGGGAATTTCGGGATTTGCAGGATTAAATTTTTACAGCAGCCAGGTTTCTCAACATAATATTGCCGAGCAACAACAAGCGCAGGAACAACTACAGGAACAAATTCAGCAGGCTACTTTTATAATTGATAATCCATTGCCGGCGGTTACTTTTAACGTTGCCAAACAAACCGGAAATTACCATATTGTAGCCGGTGCATTTCGTGTAGAAGAAAATGCAAAAACAAAGGTTACAGAACTTAGAAAAGAAGGCTATAAAGCACATCTTCTTGGCGAAAACAAGTATAGTCTTCACCAGGTTGTTTATGCCAGTCACGAAAAAAGACGTGATGCAATAAATATGCTACGCAAAGTAAAATCTTCTAACGAAGGTGCGTGGTTATTGGTGCAGGAACTTTAATAGTTCTTTAAGCGGTAAATTGCGCAAAGCATCTTATTTTTGCCCAAAATTGGCAAAATGCAGGCAAAACATCCAAAGGAATCCAGAACTACTTTAACCGATTTGGTTTTACCAAGTGAAACCAATCCCCTAAACAATCTATTTGGTGGCGAACTACTCGCCAGGATGGATCGTGCTGCCAGCATTGCTGCAAGAAGGCACAGTCGCCGTATTGTGGTTACCGCTTCGGTAAACCACGTGGCTTTTAATAAAGCTGTTCCCTTAGGAAGTGTTGTTACTGTAGAAGCTGCAGTTTCCAGAGCTTTTAAATCTTCTATGGAGATCTTTATTGATGTTTGGGTGGAAGATCGCGAAAGCGGAAACCGCTCTAAAGCTAATGAAGCCATCTACACATTTGTAGCCGTGGACGAAACGGGTTCTCCTGTTGCCGTTCCTCCTTTAGATCCCGAAACAGAACTTGAAAAACAACGTTATGACGCTGCCTTAAGAAGAAAGCAACTTAGCCTTGTACTTGCCGGTAAAATGAAACCAAATGAAGCCACAGAGCTTAAAGCTTTATTTAAAGACTAACCGTCTGGGTTTTGTAAATGAAGCCTTACTCCAAAACTAAGCAGTAATAAGCTGTGTTTGTTAAAATAATCATCCAGAACTGGCAGAGTATCTATTTTCATTCTGTCCCAGCGCAATGTTGCTTTAATAAAAATCGCGGCGGTTTTATCAAACCGATAGCCTAACTCGCTTCGCAACATTAAACTGTTTCCCTTTTCAGTAAAACGAGAATCTGGGGCGTGGTTCACATTATTAACCTCCCCAAAACCGGCCAGGGTATGTAAGTTCCACTCTTTATTAAAAGCGTAATAATAACCAAGATGAAGGCCCAAATAATGGGACTTAATTCTATTTATCCTCCCGGTATTACTTATATTTTCCTCTTTAAGATTTCCGCTCATAAAATTATATTCTCCACCAATTGTCAAAAAAGGTAATACAAACCAATTAAAATCCAGGCCAAAACCTAATTGAGAATAGTTCTCCCAGCTTGAATTATTTACACTATAACCTCTAAAAAATTCTCCTACAAAAAATACGGTTTCAGGATCTGTAGCTACATATTGATTTCTATGAGGTTCAGGAAGAGTATCTTGCGCAGTAAGTAACAGCGGAAAAAAGATTGCGATTAGGAAAAACTTAAAAGTTGAATTCATAAACCGGGTTTTCAGGAGATACTTCAACATTTATTGTATCGTAAACGGCTTCAGCGCTAAATTTATAATAAAACTGAATATTGCTGTTTTCTATGGTTTTAGCTGAAATTGTCATTTCGTCTTCTCCCGGCAATATTCTATTCCAATATTCGCTCTCCCCCTGAAACCGAAGGGAATTATCAAATGAATCTTCGCGAAGTTTTCTATATATTTCAGTAGAAGAATAAGAAAATTCAAAAAACAAAGTATCGTTTCTGGCCGAATTATTATTCAGCTTAACCTGAAATTCCTGAATTTTGGGCAGTTGTATATTTGTCAATTCAAAAGAATTTCCTCTCGAGCCAATAGAATCTAAATAGTGAATAGTGATAAATTCTTCCCTGTAATTCTGGTAATTTGGGTGATTTATACTTACTCCATAAAAACTATTATCGGTATCTAAACTTACAAAAGAAAATTCCCCTGCCACATTGGTAAAACCTTCGCCCAGGATCTCTTCAAGTCTGCCATTTAGAATAATACTTTCAGAACCCGAAGCGATAACATTTATGTTTTCTAAAGGTGCATTTTCGGTATCAAGAATATTTCCTGAAATCTGCATTCTTTTGTCGCCAATCACCGAAACACTATGATCGACACAACTTACGAGCAAAACCAAACTAAAAAGAAGTACTGCTTTTTTCATAGGTAAATAACCAGGCTTATACTTTTAAGATGCAAAAAAACGATAAAGGTTGCGTGGGGAAATTACATTTCCAGGATCCAATCTGCCGGATCCATCTTCTGCATGTTTTTGTAAATCAGGAAGTGTAAAGTAGTTTTTCCTGAAGTTCGGCTCGTAGCCACGGCGCCCAATTCCTGCCCGGTATTTACCACATCTCCTCTTTTTACAAAAACTTTCTCAAGATTATCGTAAATAGTTATGTAATCTCCGTGTCTCACCATAACCGCTTTATTAGCTCCTTTCAACACCTGGACTTCACTCACGGTACCGTTAAAAACAGCCCGGGCTTTTCCGCCGGGATCGGTATCAATATTTACCCCATTATTATTAATACTAATGGTTTTTACAACCGGGTGAGGTTGTTTTCCAAAACGGGAGGTAACAACACCAGACCTTACCGGCCAGGGCAAACGCCCTTTGTTTTTTACAAAATCGGCTGCGAGAGCTTTTGCTTCGGGAGTTAACTCGTAAACATCTCTTTCAGCAGAACCACTTTCTTCGTTGGATTTTGCAATAGACTCACGAATCATTTTCTCAATTTGTGCGTCTATTCTATTTATCTCCTGCTGTTTCTGTCTTATTTGTGCAGCAAATTCCCCTTCTTTACTTCTAATATTCTGCATTAAATCTTGCTGTGCCTTTTTATTTTTTTCTAATTGGGCACGGGTTTGCCTATTCTCGGCGATAAGGACATCTTTAGTTTCTTTTTGGTCGGCTAAATCGGCGTTTAGTTGCTGTAATTCTTCTGTACGCGCCTGTATCTCATCACCCTGTTGTTTTCTGTAGTTTGTGTATTGCTTCATATATTGCAGGCGTTTATAGGCCTGCAAAAAATTTTCTGAAGAAAGCAAAAACATAATTCTACTTTGGGTAGATTTACTTTTGTAAGATTTCTCAATCATACGCGCATAATCTTCCTTAAGCTGTTCTAATTCTTGCCTAAGACGGGAAATTTTATTTGTATTTGCACTAATTTGATTAGTAAGAAGGTTTGCTTGCTGGTTGGTTACTTTTATTAAATTCTCTGTGCTTCTAATTTGTTGATCCAGGTCTTCTACCTGGCTTAAAACTGAACGCTCTTTTTGTTTATTACTGCTTCGTAATTCGTTTATACGCGTAATTTCATTTCTAAGCTCTATCCGTTTTTTTTCCAGCGCCTCCCGGGTAGTTTGAGCTGATAGATTTCCCGCAGAAAGCAGTAAAAATATTAAGCAGAATAAGATGTTAGAAAATTTCTTAAGCTTCATTATAGATTAATTTCTTCATAACCGGACGGAATATCAAACGGAAAACTCAATTCTCCTCGATCAAATTCAAGAGAGCGGTAAGTGAGTTCTATCCTGGTGCTGCTTCCCGCTTCATTAGCAATAATATTAATTTCTTCCGGAAAAATCTTTCCTTCTACTTCCTGAAAATCTGAATACGTTACCGTCACACTCTTATTTTCCTGGGTTTGCGCCAGTTGCTGGGCAGCTGTTTTAAAATTTTTGGGATTCAACAGGAACATTTTCTTTATTAATCCTTCTTCAGCAGGCATAAATTGAAAGCCTTTGGCGGTTTGAGAGAATTCAAATTCTTCTTCCCTAAGATCGTAAATTGCCTGCCCTATTAGCAAATTTTGAAGTTTTTGAAAATCTAAAGGTGTTCCCAACAAATCACTTAACAATCTAAAATCCCCATCAAAATAAGTTTGGCTCACTTTTTCGTAATAGCTCACTCGCGAAGGGGTAATATAGGCTTTTGCCACCGGGAATCCCAGCACTGAAGCACTCATCCAAATCGCCTTATCTTTTTCCATTCTAAAACTAAGATTTACCGATTGGGTGCGTTCTTCGCTTTGATAAACCGTTCTTAATTTCCCGCTTAGAGTTTTAAAATCGGTTTCAGAATTATAATGACTTTCTATAATATTAGCGGCTTCGGCATTTTTAGTGGCAATCCCTTTTACTCCTTTTCGGCTTCCGCAGGAAACAACAAAAAGGCTTAACAATACCAATCCTAAAATCTTTCTATACATCTATTCAATTTCTTTAATTAATGCTTCGGCCTTCTTCAAAAATTCAACCGATTTTTCTTCTTCTCCCAGCGCTGCATGTGATTTGCTTAATTGGGTATAGAAATCTACCTGCATTTTGGGACTATCTATTAAATAATCCAGGCCAAATGTAAGTATTTCTATGGCTTCCCGATATTCTTCGAGTTGATTTAAAGCAATGCCCTGTAATAAAAACAAAACAGGCTGCGCCGGAAAAACCTCCAACATTTCCTTACTCAAATCCCGGGCCTCTTTATACTTTTCTAACTCTATTTGCAATAAAATAGTATTCTTAACTAACTGAAAATCTTCGGTACTTTCCGCCAGCCCGGCTTCAAAAAAATTAAGCGCCTCTTCAATTTCGCCTCTATTTAAATAATATTGTCCCAATTGGCCGTAGAGTTTTGGAGCATTCTCACGTTCACTAAGCATTTTGCTTACCTCCATTAAATCTTCTTCAAATTCTGGATTATTATCTACAAAAAGCAGAAAATCGTTTAGTACTTTAAATTTAGATTCTGGATCTATTTCTTCACTTTCAAAAACAATTTTCATTGAATTTACAGCGTCTTCTGGTTCTTGCCTTTCCAGGTGAAATTTATAAAGTGCCAAATGTACAAGGCTTGAACCAGGATTTGCAGCTAATAATTCCTGTGCAGTATTGTAAGCTTCTTCATTTTCTCCCAAGTCGCTGTAGATATAAATGAGGTTGAGATAATTCTGTTCGCTTTCAGGATTATTTCTAATACTTTTTTCCAGATTTTCTATTTGTGCCGCGGTATCACCGGTGCGGGCAAAAATTTGTCTTCGTAATTTATTCCGGTAAGTGCTGGGGCCTTCCTGTTGGTCCAGTTCATCTATAGTTTGCAATGCCTCGTCATACTGCTGATTCAGTAAATAAATATTAGCAAGTTTTTCTTTATAATCACCGTCAAACTTTTGAAGTTTTACCAGGGTTTCTATAGCTGCATTATATTGCTGCGCCCGGGTGTAGCTTTTATAAAGTTCATTTAAAACATCTTCTCTTTCTGGGGCTAACTGATGGGTTTTTTCAAGGTTTGCAATCGCCTTATCATAATTCTCTAATTCATTATAATTTCTGGCCATTTCAAAATACACCACCGGATTACCAGGTTCCAACTTTTGGCATTCTTCTAATGCAAGTATAGCTTTTTCGTAATTCTCAATGCCTTTTTGTTTTAAAGCCTCAAAGAATTGCTCCTGAAATTCGTCGGTTACATTTCCAAGATCATCCTGATTTACATCTTCAAGCACCACTTCTTTTTCCTGGGCAAAACTTTGTTGAAAGGAAAACAAGGCTCCTGAAAGCATAGCAATAATGAAGAAGTACTTTTTCATAAATAATTTTCAGGATAAAATTGAAGAAAAGAGGTTGTTTGAAAAATCGGGTTTCATCAAGCTGAACTGGTTTCAGCTTCTAACATGTTTTGACGAACAATAAATTAGATCCCCGAAAAAAATTCGGGGCCAGCTCTGAAATAAATTCAGGATGACGATCTTAAAAATTCTTCAAACAACCTCTTCAATAAGCTTATTCTAAAGTTGAGTAATCACCAATGCTAATTTGGGTAAAGTTCCCGTCAAATTTCGCAAAATTACCTATCATCGCATTATCCAGTTTTGCATTTCTCACTTCAGCAAAAGTTTGAATTAAGCTATTCTTTACTTCAGCATCAGTAATTTTAGTTCCGTCGCCCACTGAAACATTAGGACCAATTTTAGCATTTACCAATTCTACATTCTCACCAATATAGCAAGGTTCAGTAATTTCAGAATTAGTGATCTTCACAGAATCTGAAATCAATTTTTCACCATCCTGGTGAAGGAAATTCAGCATTCTGCCATTGGTTTCAACGGTTACATTTTTGTTTCCGCAATCCATCCATTCATCAACGGTTCCGGTTTTAAAGATCCTGTCTTCGGCCATCATTTTCTTAATACCATCATTAATCTGGTATTCGCCGCCGTGCATCAGGTTTTCATTAAGCACTTCTTCCAGTTTCTCTTTTAAAACAGCAATATCTTTAAAATAGTAAATACCAATTACGGCCTGGTCACTTACGAATTCTTTTGGCTTTTCAACCAATTCTATAATCTCGTTCTTTTCGTTAAGGTTTACCACCCCAAAGGCTTCGGGATTAGCTACTTTTTTAGTCCAGATCACCGCATCGGCATCTTTATCAAGTTTAAAATCAGCTTTTATCAAGGTATCAGCATAAGCTACAACTGCGGGGCCGGAAAGAGATTCCTTAGCGCTCATAATAGCGTGACCGGTTCCCAAAGGTTGATCCTGACGGTAAATAGATGCTTTTGCATTTAAGCTTTTTGCCAGGCCTTCTAAACTTTCTACGATATCATCTCCAAAAAAAGCAGGATCGCCCAAAATAAAAGCTATCTCGTCTATAGGTTGGTCAAGAATTTTTGCAATATCTTCTACCAAACGATGCACGATTGGCTTTCCAGCTACAGGAATTAAAGGTTTTGGTATTGTTAACGTATGAGGACGAAGTCGTGAACCACGACCCGCCATAGGAACTATAATCTTCATTTATTTAGTTTTTGTGATCTTCAATCCTTGAAAATCGATATTCATATTAATTTTCCGCACAACCGGTATTAACCGATTAAATTATATTCTTATTTATTTCCCGTACTTCCAAATCCACCTGCTCCACGAGTGGTTTCTTCCAGCATATCAACTTCTGCCCAGGAAATGTGTTCGTGTTTAGCAATCACCATTTGAGCAACACGCTCGCCATTTTCTATAGTGAATTCTTCATTAGATAAGTTTACCAAAATCACCCCTATTTCACCACGGTAATCGGCATCTATCGTGCCGGGCGCGTTTAACACGGTAATTCCTTTTTTGGCAGCCAGGCCGCTTCTTGGTCTAACTTGAGCTTCGTAACCTACCGGAAGTTCAATAAAAAGCCCGGTTTTAACGATAGTTCTTTCTAATGGTTTTAACGTAACAGCTTCAGAAATATTGGCTCTAAGGTCCATTCCTGCTGAAGCTTCAGTTTCGTAATGCGGCAGTTTATGTGCCGATTTATTGATGATCTTTACTTGCATAGTTAAGATTGTAAAATTTTAATAAGTTGTTTTCTTTCAGAAACATATACGGTTCCCAGAAAGACTATTAATAAGCTAATTCCCACGAAATAATTTCCGCGGAAAACATAAAATGAAAATACCGAAAATAAGATGGAAAGCATTAAATAGCCACCTATTTTTTTAAGGTTATAGGGAATTGGGTAATATTTTCTTCCGTAGAAATAAGAAAGCAGCATCATTACTCCGTAAGCAACCAAAGTTGCGATCGCAGAACCGGTATAGCTTATATACGGAATTAAAATAATATTGAGTGCAAGGGTAAATAGTGCACCTACTACTGAAATATAACCTCCAAACCGGGTACGATCTGTAATCTTATACCAAACGGAGAGATTATGGTAAATGCCCAGAAAGAGATTTGCCAGTAAAATAAGCGGAACAATATGCATTGCCTCCCAGTAAGTACTATTCTGAATTAAAAGTTCTTTTAAAATATCTATAAAAACAATTACGGCTACCAGTATAAAACTTCCAAAAACCACGAAATACTTGGTAATAATCGCATAGGTTTCCTGGGCGTTTTTAGCTTCAGCGTGACTAAAGAAAAACGGTTCTATTCCCAGTCTAAAGGCCGTAGCAAAAAGCGTCATAAACAAGGCTAATTTATAGCAGGCCGCATACGCACCAATCTCATCTCTGGCAATATCCTGCGGGAGCAGATAATCTAACATAATCCTATCAAAAACTTCGTTTATTGAAAAAGCAAGTCCCGCGATCAAGACCGGAAAAGCATAAGACATCATAGCTTTCCAGAGTTTGCTATTAAACCTGAAATCTATTTTAAAATAGAAAGGAAGCATCATTAACAGCGTAACACCGCTGGCCACCAGGTTGGAAATAAAAATATAACTGATCTCAAAATCTGGAACATAAATACTTTGGAAAACTGAATTTTCTAAAGCCAGATCTTGCAAAAACAGTAAAAAGAAAATATTTAACCCAAGATTTATGCAAACATTTATAATCTTAATTACAGCAAAACGCATAGGTTTTTCAGCTGCTCGAAGCCAGGTAAACGGGATAATAACCAGGGCGTCCAGGAATAGAATCCAAATAACCAGTTGAATATATTTAACCGGGATATTTACCATTTCCGCAATAAAATCCTGTGCTAAAAAAGCCACAGCGAAGAACACTAAAGAAGTCGAAACCAGAGACCAGCCCGAAGTGCTTAGAACCTCCTTCTTGTTCTTCATTTTATTGTAAAACCTAAAAAATGCGGTTTCCATCCCATAAGCAAGGATGACATTAAAAAACACAAAATAGGCGAAGATTATAGAAACTTCGCCATATTCTGCTTTTGGTAAAACGTGGGTATAAAGTGGTATTAATAAAACATTCAGCATACGCGGCAACACCGTGGCGAGGCCGTAAATAAATGTTTGCTGAAATAGTTTTTTAAAGGTACTCAACAGGAGAGGAAATTAGATTTTAGTTCTGTTCTTGGATTCCTGTTAACTTGTAATATTTGGTTTTATCATTCTGAGAAAACACGAGAATAGCTTCGTCGTCTTCAAGCTCAAACGGCATTTCTTCTGTCTTCTGTGGAACCCTGTTTTTGTTTTCTTCGGCGGGATCAGAACTCATAATATCCATACCATTGGTACCGAAATTAGCAATAAATAAGTTGGTTTGCTCGCTATCCTGAACCAATGGAGATTTCATTCCTCTAAAATAAACACTTTTTAAATTCACTCGATTATCCTGAATAACGGCCACAGGAATGTGGAGATCTAACCCATTTTCACCCTGGGTATAATAAATATCCTGAAACTGTGCGGGTGCACGCTCCTGCAGTTCTTTATTGCTACCGCAACCTGTAATTAAAGTTAAAACAAATATACTGCTGAATAAAAAAAGTAGTTTTTTCATAATAGAAAGTTTGTTGTTTAAAAGTACAAAAACAAAACGCATACCAAATAAAAAACCCGTAGTTAACTTACGGGTTTTTAGAACGGAATTACTTCCGGAATATTATTTTTTGGTTTTATCCATTCAATGCTTCAGCACCACCAACAATCTCCAGGATTTCATTGGTAATAGAAGCCTGTCTCGCTTTGTTATAAGACAATTTAAGATCGTCTCTAAGCTCTTTGGCATTATCGGTTGCCTTGTGCATAGCCGTCATACGTGCGCCGTGTTCTGAAGCGAAAGAATCTCTTAATGCTTTAAACAATTGCATTTTTAGAGATTTAGGAATAAGCTCTTTTACGATTTCGATCTTTGATGGTTCGAAAAGATAATCCAACTGTTTTTCTTCTTCGGTATCAAATTGTTCAATGGGCAAAAATTGTTCGTGTTGTACAATTTGAGTAGCCGCATTCTTAAACTGGTTATACACCAATACTATTTTATCATATTTTTCATCTAAGAACAACTGCATCAATTCTTCTGCGATTTCAGATACGTTTTCAAACGTTAGATCGTCGTAAATTTCGTTGTTATTTTTATATACTTCGAAGTCCTTTTTAAGAACATCGTTGGCTTTTTTACCTAAAGTATAAAGTGAAACATTTTTAGACTGGTAATCGTTTTTGGTTTTATACCTAACGCCTTTTACAATATTAGTATTAAAAGCACCTGCAAGACCTTTGTTAGATGAAATAGCAACAACCAATACGTTTTTTACCTCACGGTCTTCGGCGTATTTACTGCTGGTATCATCATCCAGGGTTGCACTTAAATCCTGTAACAGCTGGGTTAATTTTTCAGAATAAGGTCTCATTTGCGTGATCGCATCCTGAGCCCTGCTCAACTTTGCCGCCGACACCATTTTCATGGCGCTGGTGATTTGCATCGTTGAAGATACTGAAGTAATCCTGCTACGTAATTCTTTTAAGTTTGCCATTTTATTTAGTATTGAGTATCGAGTATTTAGATTTTAGACAAAATACCCGATACCTATAATTTATTTAAAGTTTAAATATGAACTTAAGTTTCTAACTACTCCAAGCTCAATACTCAATACTATTTTTTATACTTAGCTGAAAGCTCTTTTGCTACTGAAACTAAAGTATCTGTAACTTCATCGGTTAATTTACCGGCCTTTAGCGTATCTAAAACATCTCTATGCTTAGTATCTAAAAACTGTAAATAATCTCTTTCAAATTCTTTTACTTTCTCTACCGGCACATCCTTTAGCAAGTTTTTAGAACCTGCATAAATAATTGCGATTTGGTCTTCTACCGGGTAAGGATCGTTTTCTGCCTGTTTAAGGATTTCTACGTTACGCTTACCTTTTTGAATTACTCTTAAAGTTGTAGGATCAAGGTCTGAACCGAACTTAGCAAAAGCTTCTAATTCACGGTATTGTGCCTGGTCTAATTTTAAAGTACCGGCAACTTTTTTCATCGATTTAATTTGTGCTGAACCACCTACACGAGATACAGAAATACCAACATCAATCGCAGGACGAACCCCCGAGTTAAATAAATCTGAAGTAAGGAAAATCTGACCATCGGTAATCGAAATTACGTTGGTTGGGATATATGCTGAAACGTCTCCTGCCTGAGTTTCAATAATTGGAAGCGCGGTTAAAGAACCTCCTCCTTTTATTTTTCCTTTAAGAGAATCAGGAAGATCGTTCATATTTTGTGCAATATCGTCGTCATCAATAACCTTTGCTGCACGCTCTAATAATCTTGAGTGTAAGAAGAAAACATCTCCAGGATATGCTTCACGTCCCGGTGGGCGACGTAAAAGCAAAGATACCTCACGGTAAGCAACGGCTTGTTTAGAAAGATCATCGTAGATAATCAAAGCCGGGCGACCGGTATCTCTAAAATATTCCCCAATAGCTGCACCGGCAAATGGAGCATACACCTGCATTGGAGCAGGATCTGATGCGTTTGCAGCAACAATGGTAGTATAAGCTAAAGCTCCTTTATCTTCAAGTACTTTGGCAATACCTGCAACGGTTGATGCTTTTTGGCCAATCGCTACATATATACAATGTACAGGTTCTCCTGCATCGTAAAATTCTTTCTGATTAAGAATAGTGTCAATACAAACAGTAGTTTTACCGGTTTGACGGTCACCAATTACAAGCTCACGCTGCCCTCTACCTACCGGTACCATTGCATCAATAGACTTGATTCCTGTTTGTAAAGGTTCTGTTACCGGCTGACGGTAAATTACACCTGGCGCTTTACGCTCTAATGGCATTTGAAAAGTTTCCCCTTCAATATCACCTTTACCATCTATAGGCTGTCCTAAAGTATCTACTACACGACCTACAATTCCTTCACCAACATTGATGGAAGCAATTCTTTCGGTTCTTTTTACTACAGATCCTTCTCTAACATCCTTAGAAGGCCCTAATAAAACGACACCTACATTGTCTTCCTCAAGGTTTAGTACCATTCCTTCAAGGCCGCTGTCAAACTGAACCAATTCTCCGTATTGCGCGTTGGCTAAACCATACACATTGGCGATACCATCACCAACAGTAAGAACAGTTCCCACCTCGTCTAAAGAGGCTCCGCTTTCAAAACCTGATAATTGTTTCTTTAATATTGCTGATACTTCAGCAGGATTTACTTCTGCCATAATTATTTAAGATAAAATGCCACTATAATCTCGTGACTGTTTTTATTAAATTTTTCAAAGCCCATTATAGGCATTTTATAAATAAGACCAAAAACGATTCGAAACTGCTTTTGACCGACAAATTTTATATAGTAGAACTATATGAATTATCTTTTAATTCTCTTTTTAACCTATTGAGGTTTCGGGATACGCTGGCGTCATATTGTAAATCGCCAATTCTTAAAACAAAACCTCCTATAATATCTTTATTGATAACATTTTTAATCTTAGCGCCGGCTCCGGTTAATTTCTTTACCTTGGCTAAAATCTTTTCTTCTAGTTCTGCTGTTAATGGAACTGCGGTAGTCACTATAGCTTCCTGAGACTTATTCAAGGTATTGTAACGTACTATATAATTTCTTGCTACAAGATCAAGAAGATTAATTCTTCCATTTTCAATAAGTACATCAAAACTGCCCTGAGTAATTTCACCGGCATCTTTAAAGATTTCATTTAAACTGGCTTTTTTAACCGATGAGTTTACAACCGGACTTTTAAGCATATCGGCAAGATCTGGACTACTTGCAATGGTTTGAGAAATTTGCTGCATATCTGTAAAAACAATATCTGCTGTATTTTTCTCTTTTGCCAAGTCCAAAATTGCTTTGGCGTAACGTTGTGCTGCCCTGGTTCCTTTCATTACATCTTAGTTTAAGGTAGCGTCTTTCAACATCTTATCTATCATTTGATGTTGTTTCTCTTCGGTAGATAATTCTTTTCCAATCACTTTTTCAGCAATCTCAATAGAAAGTGTAGCTACCTGGTTTTTAATATCGGCCATTGCTGCACGCTTCTCCATCTCGATGTTTTCTTTAGCTTTGGCTACAATTTTATCTGCCTTTTCCTGGGCATCGCCTTCAGCTTCAGCAATCATCTTCTCCTTCAACTGGCGTGCTTCTTTAAGCATTTCGTCTCTTTCGGCACGAGCTTCCTGCAATAATTTTTCATTATCTGCCTTAAGATTTTGCATTTCTTTACGCGCATCTTCAGCAGAAGCAAGGGCTTCATTAATAGATTCTTCACGGGTTCTTACCGCACCAAGAATTGGCTTCCAGGCGAATTTGGCAAGAATAAGCATCAGCACTAAAAATACGATGGTTTGCCAAAATATTAGACCAACTTCTGGAGTAATTAAATCCATAATTCTTTATTTATATAATACCGTTAACATCATTTTTTTTAAAAAGCCCATTCGCAACCAACCGTTACGAATGGGTTTTTGAAATCTTCTTAGGTGGTCAATACACCTAAAAGCGCAGCTACAACTCCAAAAAGAGCAACACCCTCTACAAGTGCAGCAGCAATAATCATTGCAGTCTGGATTTTTCCAGAAGCTTCTGGTTGACGGGCAATAGCGTCCATTGCGGCACCGCCAATTTTACCAACGCCAATAGCGGCTCCAACAACTGCTAATCCAGCTCCTAAAGCTGCAAGACCTACGTGTAATAATTCCATAGTATAAAAATTAAAAATTAAAATTAATGATGTTCATGTTCCGCAACCGCCATCCCAATAAACAGGGCCGACAGCATTGTAAAAATAAACGCTTGAAGGAATGCTACTAACAATTCCAGTATTGTGATGAAAAGGGCAAAAGGAACCGAAATCCCGGCAACTCCAGCGCTTTCCAATATAAATATCAATCCAATTAAACTCAATATAATAATGTGACCCGCGGTAATATTCGCAAATAAACGAATCATAAGTGCTACCGGCTTAATGATTAAGCCAAGCACCTCTACCACCGCCAAAATTGGCTTCACAAAAGTAGGTATTCCCGGCATCCACAAAGTATGTTGCCAAAAATCTTTATTTCCGTTAATTAAAATTAAAGCAAGGGTAAAAAGACCTAAAGAAACGGTTACCGCGATATTTCCTGTTACGTTGGCTGCACCTGGCAACAAACCTAAAAGGTTAGTGATCCAAATAAAGAAGAACACTGTTAATAAAAACGGCATAAACTTCATATACTTCTTATCACCAATTTGAGGTCTTGCGATCTCATCGCGAACAAAAAGCACTAAAGTCTCTAAAATATTATTGAAACCAGCAGGAGCTTTTTTATTCTTTTTGTGGTGACCGGCCAAACCGAAGAAGAAAATCAACATTAAAATAACAGTTAAGAACATAGCAGCTACGTTCTTGGTTATAGAAAAATCCCAGGGTTTACTGGCATTTAATACGTTATGCTCTTCATCAAACTCCACAGTTTCTGCACCTGCGTCTAATTTGTAAATATCTTCGTGATAATTTACAAAACGCATCCCATCTTTTTCTACCACGTGATGCCCTTCGGTATCGTGATGAAATTCACTAGACATAAAAGTTACAAAACCACCTTCTTCAGTAAAAAGAATTACCGGTAATGGCAATGTAAAAGAACTATCTCCTTCCCCAAAGAAATGCCAGCCGTGAGAATCACCAATGTGGTGCATAATCATATCGGTAGGATTAAATTCTTTAGATTCTTCTGCCTCCGGATCTGCTTTGGCAAAAGCGTTAAAAGGAAGTAAGGCTAAGGCTAGTGTAAACGTCACTATAATCTTTAAAGATTTATGTGCTATCATAGTACCTGGTCTGCTTAAAATTATGGGCTTTAAATTCGGCTGCAAAGGTATACTTTTAATTTTTATTTGAAAGCACCCCAACTAAAATTTTAGCAAAAGCGTTATTTTTATCATTATAACTGATAAACAGTATTTTAAGTCTTGTTTATTAGTTTCACTGCGTACAGGGTCTCAAAGACCAAAAACAAAAAGTAAGGAATAAAAAAAGCAAGAACATTTACAAAGACTGCATTTACCTCGCTCAAGACTAATGGCAGCAAAAAAATTACCGCCGCTACCATTTTAAACAAGCTTAATCCCATAAATGCAAACCCGGTTTTATCGGTGAAATTCTTATAAACAAAAACCAGGCTTAAATAAATTAGAAATGTGGCCAGAAAATGAAAAAGATAAATACTAAAACTACTATAGTAAAATTCTACTTCAAATACATACTGCTGTAATAGGAATTGAATAAGCCATAGTAAAATACTAAAAGGAAGCAATCGCTCTAGGAAAGCTAATAATTCATTTTTCATTTTTTTCGTCTTCTTCGCTCATTTTAATTACACTTCTATAAACCTGGTAAAGCGCTATAAAAACGCCCAACAAGGATAAGGAAATTGTAAATGCCGAATATTTATTCGGAAATTTCCCGTCTAACCAAATGCCCAATAACACACCTCCGGCGATAATAATTCCCATCTGGAAAGCAATATTCACAAAACCCAGGTATTTATTTAAATTATCGTTTTTCATAATTTAAGCTGAAAAAATCTTAATTGATCGGTTGTGGGTATTCTTCTAAATTCTTTTGAATTTGTATAATCCTATAATTTTCTGAGGAAATAGGCATTGATTCTTGTTCCACTAAATAATCTTCATTTATTTGAAGTAATTCAGCAAAACCTTCTGCACGATTAAGATCTTCAAGGCCGTGTACCATTACAAAAATCGTTTCCGGATTATAAACATCTATAGAAACTGAAAGATGATCGTATTTAATTTCTGAAATCGCTGTCTCTATTTTTTCTTTTAAGGCTGAAGCTGCTTCCTGTTCTGAAATATCAAACCTGTAAAGTAGTTTATAATTCTGCTGAAGACTGTCGGTATTAAATTCCAAACCACTTAACTGTGGAATTGTTTTATTTAAAATTCCCTGGGCTTTTTTTCCTTCCTGGGTTTGCGGATAGGTTAAAGCCACGTGATTTAATGCATTTTTATAAGCTTCCAAACCTAAAAGTCTTCCGCTGGCCTGGGCTTTTAAAAGTTCAAGCTTTGCAACAATGGGATCTCCAGCAAATTCTGAAATATAACGGTTTGTTTCAGCAATAGCCTTTTCAAAATTTTGTGCCTCAAAATTTCGGTAAAGTTCTGCATAAATTGCTTCATGAGAATTTTCATCTTCTCTAATACTTTCAGGATTCAAAATATAGGCGGCATAGCGGGAATCTGGGTAATTCTCCAAAATTTCCTGCTTCATTTCTTCAGCCCTAAAACTTTGATTTGTGGCCTGGTAAATCTGGTACAAATTATACATAGAAGGCAAAATAAGGCGTTCGTCTGAAGAAATTTCTAAAACAGCCTCCAATCTATCCTGCGCCATTTTATATTCCCTGAAATTCTCTTTATAAATTATTCCGAGTTGATAATACGCAAAATCCCTGTCCCGGGTTATGGTATCCAAAACGGCCAAATCTGTCGGGATTTGATCTATGTAGGTATAAGGATCCAGCCGCGGATCGTTGTCTAAAACCTGCTGTGAAAGCCCGGCTTCTTCTGCCACTGCATCTTCCCTTTCAAAACTAACTTCTGCCCAGCGCCAGTTATCTGCTAACGGCCTATCTCCCCACTGATTCAAAAATTCCTGTCTCCCCTGTTGAACCCTCACTTCACTATAAAAATAAAAAGTACGCGCAGAAGCTGGTGGCTGCCTGCTTTCTATGGCCGGTAAATTCACAGGCATAGCAGCTGCATTATTATCGGCTTCTAATTTAGCTCGTAAATCTGTGGTATAATTCTTAAAATAATCCAGTTGTTCAGCCGGCATCATTTGGCTTAACTGCAAGATGCTATCGTTTTTATAAGCTATGTCTTCATACCTAATAACATCTTCCAGGTTATCCCTTTTCTTTTTTATAGTTCTAAATTCTCTTAGTTGCGGATCCATCTCTGCCAGGGTACTGTCAAAATATTTACTGGCGGCCAGGTAATTGCTTCGGTCAAAATTAATATTGGCCAGGATTTCATAATTAATGGAACTTAAATAAATATCACTCGCCGGTTCACGCAGCGATTTTTTATAATATTCTACCGCAGTATCTACAGAATCTAAACGGTTATAATATTCACCAATTTGGAAATAAATTTTATCTAAAAATGGTCGATTTTCGCGGTCTTCTTCCAATTCACGAAGCATTTCCCGCAATTGGTAATTATTGCCCTGCCCCATTTCAAAATTCCGGGCTTTTTGCACATAGGCATTAATCATATAAATTCTAGGGGCTTTCCTGTTCAAATCTATCACTTCATCAAAAGCAGCGTTTGCTTCAGAAATTTCTCCCAATCGATTATGAAGTTGGCCAAGAATATAGAAATAGCGTCCTTTTTCTTCGTTGTTTTCGGTAAATTCGGCTGCATTCCTTAAGGGAACAACCGCACTGTCTAAATGCCGCAGATTGATATAAGCCTGGGCCATAGTTGCACTGGCATCAGCAATATCCTGTTCTTCAAGATGCTCTAAATCCAGTACTTTTTTGAGATTATTCACCGCAAGACGATTATTATCCAGGCGCATATGGGTTTTTTCTCGCCAAACACGGGCGTGAATAATATTGTTGCTGGCAGGATAACGTCTTAAAATATAATTGAAAGCTTCTAACGCTGGAATAAAGCGTTGATCAAAATACCGGGCTTTTCCCAGCAATAAATAAGCTTCATCTATTTGCGGATTTCTTTCTTTTCCTTCTATCAGCATCGAGTGCCGCTGAATTGCTTTTACCGCTTTTTCTTCGGCGTAGCCAAAATTCTGATTTCTGATGCTATCTGGCAAAACGATGTTTTCATCAATTTGCATACGCTCAATGGGTAAGATATCCCAGTAATTATCGGCGTAGTTTTGGTTGAGTTCCTCCTTACCTTGCTCCAGGCCTAAATTACCGTTATAGAGCGTATTATACTCTGTAGTAATGGCGTGCCAGTTTCGGTTTACAAAGGTGTTATTTTTGCGTGAACAGCCAGCGATGCTCCCAACCAGGAGCAACAATAAAGTAAGTTTGGTAATTGTATTCAAAATTAACCGGTTCTCGATGGCTTTATAACTAAAAATCAGTTTGTTTAGTGTGCAAAAATACGCTTCTTTTTACAAACGCAAACCAATTTGCTACAGTTCTTCAGCCTGAGCCGCGCCTACTTCACCAGAAAAATAACTTTCCAATTCGCTTAAAGTAGCCTCAGAAGTTTTAATATCTTTTACCGGTATACCTTTAGCTAAAACCACAATTCGCTCACACACTTCGGTCACGTGAATAAGATCGTGGCTGGAAATTAATACAGTGGTTTCACGATTTTCGGTAAGATCTTTAATAATCTTTTTTAATCGAATTTGAGTTGTTGGATCTAAATTGGCAAAAGGCTCATCTAAAATCACCACTTTGGGATTTCCTATTAGCGCCGCAACAATTCCCACCTTTTTCTGATTTCCTTTAGAAAGGTCTCGTAAATACTTTCTACGACCAATAATTTCGCCGTGGAAAAAATCTTCAAAATTGGCTAAGAAAGCATCGATATCAGCTTTGTTGGCGCCGCGTAAATCCCCTACGAAATAAAAATACTCTTCGGGAGTTAAATAGCCAATAAGAAAGCTTTCATCTATAAAAGAAGCGGTAAAAGGTTTCCAGTCTTCACTCTGGCTTACCGTGATCTCATTATTAAAAATATTTCCCGTGGTTGGCTGAATTAAATCCAACAATAAACTGAAAAAAGTGGTTTTACCGGCACCGTTGTTCCCAACCAGGCCAAAACTTTCTCCTGTTGGAATATCAAGATGATCTATATTTAGAACTTTTGTGCCGCCGTATATTTTACTAAGGTTTGTAGCAGTTATCATATTTATAAATTTTATTCGCCGGTTTGTTTAAAACCATTAATCATTGCGTATTTTCTTTTTTGGTAAACTCCGGCAATGTATTTCATTAAACTAGATCGCAATAGCAGACCAAGAATTCCCAAGCCGGAAAGCCCAATTAAACCTGCTTCAAATCCTATGAAATAATCCAGAAGCCAGAAGATTAAAATTGGTAAAAACATTAAGGGTAGGCCAACTATCCATTGAGCTGCACCCGTGCCCTGATAATTCATAAACGGACTTTTATCCAGGTCTATTCTCTTTTTATTAAAAGAGCCTGAATACAGCAAAATAGGAACATTTACGCCAATATTATATAAAGCGGCCACCATATTTATCAATAAAATATTCCAGCCAAAATAAATATAAGGCGTGCTTAAAATAGCCAGTATTATTACGCTAAAGCTAATTAACATCGCTTTGGAAGACAGGTAATCTTTCAGCGGGATGTTTTGCGACATAATCATTGGGTAATAAGATGCATCCCACGAGGGCACAAATTGACCAAAATTGATCATAAAAATTCCGGTCATAAAAATACCTACAAATACATACATAGCTGGATGCCCATACATATCGCTAGGGTAAATAAACAAACCGTAGCATAACAAAAGCAAAGACATATAAATTGTTGTTTTGGGCCTTTTATTTCTCCAAATTAGTTTTAAATCTAATTGAAGAAAAGGCGCAAGGGCTCCAAATTTTTTAGTCCAAACAAAATCTTTTGTATCGGCATCTTTTTGTTTTTCCTTTAAACCGGCATCGAGATAAAACTTGCTTTCCAGGTTAAGTTGGTTCCATTTATAAAAAGCAATTACCAAAATTATAGGTACAATAGCCAGGTAAAAATTCAAAACCAGATAATCCATCATTTTACCAAACCAGAAACTTATCTCAAAAACTTCAAAATATTCCAGTGCGCCCAAAATCACTACTAAAAGAATGGCGGGAATTAATGCTTTTAGATTATCGGTAAATTTCTTTTTAATAATAAAATTCAGAAAATTGACGCATTGGGTAGTGGCAATCATCGCTACCATCCAACCCAGAATATTCCAGGTTCCATAATCACCTTTATAAATGCAAAAAATTCCGAACGGAATAATTATAAATAATGGCAGAAAGTTAAAAAAGGAATACATAGACTTAAGCAGCACAAAATTCACCGCTTTTCGTCTGGGAATTGGCAAATTTAAAAGTGGTTTTATATCTAAAACAGGCAGTGTTTGCAACATAAACCTAAAACCGAGTTCAAAAACCAGCCATAGTAAAACAAAACGGTTTACCATTTGTAAAGGATCCTGGTCTGGAAAAGTTTCCTGCAGCAAAGGATAAAGACCAATTCCCAAAGCGAGAAATGCGACAGAAAAATATAAAGCCAGGAAAATAAGCAGAACTTTTAATCCAATACTCTTCCCCACACTTGCAGAACGGAAAAAAGATTTCCATTCTAACCATAAAAACCGTTTAAACATAATTTAATAATTTAACCCATTACCGGGATTAAAAATGCTAACCCAAAATGATTAAATACCCGAAATAAAACACCAGTTTAATCAAGTCACGGGCATATTTACCTTACATGTATAGAAATTTAGGTATTTGTTACACTCTTTAATTTCACATACTTTGTATTTTTGCCAAAAATAAATTTTTGATGAATCAGTTTTTTCCGTTAGAAATAAAAGAAGTTATTAGGGAAACCCCGCAGGCAGTGAGCTTGTCTTTTAATATTCCAGAAAACTTAAAAGAAGAGTTTAAGTTTGAAGCGGGCCAATATATTACGATAAAAATAAAATTAGGCGACGAAGAATTAAGACGTGCTTATTCGCTTTGCTCGGCACCAAATTCAGGAGAATTCAAAGTTACCGTGAAAGAAGTTGAAGGCGGTAAATTTTCGGTAATTGCCAATAATAAACTTAATGCCGGCGATGTTTTGGATGTTCACCCGCCAGAAGGGAAATTTATTTTAAAACCTACCGGTGAAGCTAGAAATTATGCAGCCTTTGCAGCAGGAAGCGGGATTACCCCGGTGCTTTCTATTTTAAAAACTGTTTTAGCCGAAGAACCTAAAAGTCGGTTTGTGCTTACTTACGGAAATAAATCTCCAGAAGAAACTATATTTTTCAAGGAATTGCTGGAACTTCAGGCTAAATTCCCCGATAGACTTTTTATTGAATTTGTATATAGTCGTACCAGGGAAGACAATTCACATTTTGGAAGAATTGAAACCAGCACGGTGAATTTCGTGGTGAAAAACAAGTTTAAAGATCACGCCTTTGATGCATTTTACCTCTGTGGACCTGAAGAAATGATTAACCAGGTAAGCGATGTTTTAAAAGAAAACGGCGTTACCGAAGACAAAATTCTTTACGAACTTTTTACTTCTGAAGAAACGGGAGCTATAGAAACCAATGTAGAAGGTCAAACCGAACTTACCATTATGGTAGACGATGAGGAAACCACTTTCTCTATGGATACTAAAGAAACGGTTTTAGACGCTGCTTTAGAGCACGATTTAGACGTGCCTTATTCCTGCCAGGGCGGGATTTGCAGCAGTTGTATTGCCAGGATCGTAGAAGGAAAAGCCGAAATGCGTAAAAATCAAATTCTTACCGACGACGAGATTGCAGAAGGTTTGATTCTTACCTGCCAGGCGCAACCGCTTACCCCAAAATTAAAGGTAGATTACGACGATGTATAGTTTCTTACCGGAAAAGTCTGAAAAGCTTACCTTGTAGGAACAAAAAATATTTATGCTGAAACTCAAAAATGTCTCCTTTGCCTATGCTGAAGAACCGGTTTTAAAGAATATCGGATTTACACTGGAAAAAGGAGAAAACCTCTCTGTAATTGGGGAAAGCGGCTGTGGAAAAAGTACGTTACTAAAAATTATTTACGGCCTGCTGCATACCGATGGCAAGATTTTTTGGGGAGAAAAAGAACTTTTAGGCCCTAATTTCAACCTTGTGCCAGGCGAGCCGTTTATAAAATATCTTGCGCAGGATTTTGATTTAATGCTTCCTTTAAGTGTTGCTGATAATATTGGAAAATATCTCAGCAATCAATATCCTCAAAAAAAGAAAAAACGTATTAAAGAGCTGCTAGAAGTTGTGGAAATGACCGAGCTGGCCGATAAAAAAGCGAAACTCTTAAGCGGTGGCCAACAACAGCGCGTAGCTTTGGCAAGAGCACTGGCCAATGAACCCGAATTGCTTTTACTGGACGAACCTTTTAG